>JADFNT010000154.1 GCA_022563215.1 Pseudomonadota bacterium | reverse complement strand
ATTTGAACACCAAGAAAAACCAGACGTTCACCCGGTGGCTGGAAGCCGCGCACGAGGAAATCGTCAAGCACGAAAAGGCCCACGCCAAGGTCGCGGGCCGGTGGGGGAAAAAAATAATCTACCGCTATTTCGGCTATTGGGGGGAAAAGTACGCCGTCGCCGGGTGCGTGCCGTTTAGGTCCAGGATGCCGGCGAAAATCGTCCTGGACGCCGCCCTGGCCCCGGACGAACCGTCAAAATGGGACAAGAAGATCGCCAAGGACGCCAAGCGGGCGATCGAACTTGAAAAAGATTACAAACGCCTGAAGGCGGGGCTGAAAAAATGCGATAAAAAGCTTTCCCACCAGAAAAAAACCAAATGCAAGAAGACCTACCGCAAGCGCCTCAAGGGGCACGCTTTCCTGAAAATCAAATCGCTGTATAGCTGGTAGCGCCCTGGCTGGAGGGGCCGCCGCAAGGCTTTCCCGGCGGAACGGGTTTTTCCGCTTTCCGCGCCGTGGCCGGAAGCCGGCGTTCTTAAGGAGCTTGGCTTATAATTTTCTTGAACGGCATGGTGATCCGGGTGACTTTCCACCCCATTCCTTGGCGTTCGAGAACCAAAATTACCCTCATGGTCCCGTGCATGACATCGAGTTGGAATGTAAACGGATCCGTGAAGAAGGCGTAATTCAGTTTTTCGATCCAACGCATGATATTCGGCCCTTGAACCGGATAGGACCGGGCGCCCTTGGAAGCGGGGGCGGCTTTTGCCATGCATTTCCTTAGCGGCATTCCTTTTTGGCCGGGATCAAGGGCCCGGAGAACACACCGGAACTCCTTGGAATTATCAAAAATCGCTATCAGGCCCCTTGGCGTGGCCAGCACATCGGCGATTTGATCGGTAATGGAAAGCGACGACCAACTCAGCGAAAGCCTGACTCCCCTGTCTTTTGCTCGGCCACCCAACAAATCACTCACACCGGCCAGGGCAAAACGGTTGAGGTCTTCCCGGAACCCTTGTCTCAACGATGCCCAATCAACCTGTTGTCGAAGCTGGGCTTCATCTCCTCCTTTTAGATAAAAGTAAATCCTCGTAAGGGATGCATACGGCCATGCCAGGTAGGCCAGCGTCAGGCACCCGGCCAGAATGGTGGTCCATTTCTGAAGGCGGCTCATTTTATCAGGTTTCCCGTCGTTTTATTTCATCCTCCATTCTTATGGCTAATGCTGTTGCCCTTCAACTCCGCTCAAGGGCTCTTGCGAACAAGTCCTTGTCGGCGTTGCCGCCGGACAGGATCAGCCCCACCTTCTTGCCGGCCATCCTGCCCTGCTCCTTCAGCAACCCCGCCAGCGGCGCTGCGCCGGCGCCTTCGGCGGCGTTATGGGTATCGGTGAAGTAATGGCCCATGGCGGCGAGGATTTCGTCTTCCGATACCTTGACGATCCGCTCGGCGCCCCGCAGGATCACCTCGACCGCCGCCGCATCGGGCGTCCGGCACGCCATGCCGTCGGCCAGGGTATCCGCCGAGTTGGTCGCCACCGGCTTGCCGGCCTCGAACGACAGCGCATAACAAGGCGCGTTTTCGGCGACCACGCCGACGATCCTGGTCGTCAGGCCGAGGCCGTCCCGGGCTGCGATCAGCCCCGAAATACCCGACCCCATGCCGATCGGCACGTAAACGGTGTCGAGGTCCGGTTCGGCGGCAAGGAACTCCAGCGCATAGGTGCCGACGCCTTCGATCAGCCACGGATGATAAGGCGGGATTCCGCGAAGTCCCTTTTCCGCCGCCAGCCCCTCGGCGTGTTCATAAGCCTCCTGGAAATCGTCGCCGTGTTCGATCAGCTCCGCCCCTAACGCCTTCATGGCGGCGTTCTTTTCCGGGTTGTTGCCGAACGGCACCAGGACCGTCGCCGAGAGCCCGGCCAAGGACGCGGCCAGGGCGACGCTTTGGCCGTGGTTGCCGCGGGTCGCGGTAATGACCCCGGGGCAGTCTGGTTGCTCGGATTTCAGCTTGTTCATGTAATTGAGGCCGCCACGAATTTTAAAGGCGCCGATGGGGGTGTGGTTCTCGTGCTTGACCCAGACCTCGGCGCCGGTCCTGGAGGCCAGCAACGGCCAGCGGATGTGCGGCGTCGGCGCCATGTGGCGGGCAACCACGGCGCGGGCCGATTCGAGTTGTTCCCTGGTCGGCAACACGGAAAACCTATTCCTTGACCGTATGCGCATGGTTCAGCGGCCCGTGGCCGCCGCCGTAACCGGGTGCCCTCCGGATGGCCTCGATCACATAGCCGCGCGCCCGGATAATCGAATCCTTAAGCCCCCTGCCCTGCGCCAGACCGGTCGCGATAGCGGAGGCAAGTGTGCAGCCGGTGCCGTGGGTATGGGGAGTGTCGATGCGGGGGCTTTCGAAATGCTCGGCACCGTCGGCGGTGACCAGAACATCGGTAATCGTTTCGCCGCCCAAATGGCCGCCGGTCACCAGCACCGCCCCGGCGCCCAGGTCCAACAGAGCCCGGCCGGCCGCCTCCATGTCGGCAACGGTTGACACCGGGCGCCCCGAAAGCGCCTCCGCCTCGGCCATGTTGGGAGTGACCACCGCAGCTCTGGAAATCAGCCGCGCCTTCATCGCTTGCGATCCGTCTTCGTCAAGCAGAAGGTCCCGGGAGGACGAGAACATCACCGGGTCGACGATCCAGGGAACGCCGCCCGCGTGCTCCTCAAGCGCGTCGGCGGCGGCCTCGATGATCGGTGCGTCGGCCATCATGCCGGTCTTGACCGCATCGGCGCCCAGGTCTTCCAGCGTCACCCGGATTTGATCGGCAACGAACCCGGGCGGGGATTTAAGAACGCCGGCAACGCCGAGGCTGTTCTGCGCCGTCAGCGCGGTGATGGCGGTCATGGCGAACCCGTTCAATGCCGTGATCGTCTTGATGTCGGCCTGGATTCCGGCACCGCCGCCGGAATCCGAACCGGCGACGACAAACACGCGTCCTTTCATGGCTGCTCCCGCCCGATGGGTGTTAACGACGGCCGCATCATGGCACTAGATAGATAAGGGGAAAAGCCCGGCCAAGAACAAAGCCATGGCCGGGGCCGGAACGAGGGCCGTCAACGGCAGGCCCGTTCGATTTCGACGGCGATATCGCCGACCACGGATTCGACCAGGGCTTCGTCCTCGCCCTCGGCCATGACCCGGATCACCGGTTCGGTCCCGGACGGGCGGACCAACAACCGGCCGGTTTTACCCAACCTGCCTTCGCCGTCGGCGATGGCTTTCTTGACGACCTTGTCTTCCAGCGGCTTGCCGCCGTTGAATTGAACGTTTTTCAGCACCTGGGGCAACGGCTCGAAGACCCGGCAAATCTCGCTCGCCGGCTTGCCGGTGGCGACGATGATGGCCAAAACCTGCAACGCCGCGATCAGGCCGTCGCCGGTGGTCGAATAATCACTGAGCACGATATGGCCGGACTGCTCGCCGCCGACGTTAAAGTCGTCGGCGCGCATGCGCTCGACCACATAGCGGTCGCCGACCTGGGTGCGGATCAGTTCCAGGCCGATCCCGGAAAGGTACTGCTCGAGGCCTAAGTTCGACATCACCGTCGACACCACGCCGCCGCCTTGAAGACGCCCTTGGCGGGCCCAGTCCTTGGCGATCAGGCCGAGGATCTGATCGCCGTCCACCAGCCCCCCTTTTTCATCCGAGATCAGGACCCTGTCGGCGTCGCCGTCGAGGGCCAAGCCGATGTCCGCCGAATGGGCCATCGACAGGCTGCGCATGTAATCGGTGTCGGTGGACCCGCAGCCCTTGTTGATGTTGAAACCGTCGGGATCGACGCCGATGGGGACGACCTCGGCACCCAACTCCCACAAGACCTCGGGCGCCACCTTATAGGCGGCCCCGTTGGCGCAATCGACGGCGATCTTGAGGCCATCGAGACGAAGCCCCCGGGGAAAGGTCTGTTTGACGTATTCGTTGTAGCGCCCGCGCGCGTCGTCGAGCCGCCGGGCATGGCCCAAATTCGCCGCGCCGGCGCGTTCGCCGGTCATGTCGGAATTCACCCGGGCCTCGATTTCGGTTTCGTCGGCATCCGAAAGCTTGAAACCGTCGGGGCCGAACAATTTGATGCCGTTGTCCTCATAAGGGTTGTGGGAGGCCGATATCATGACTCCCAAATCGGCCCGCAACGACCGGGTCAGCATGGCCACGGCCGGCGTCGGTATCGGCCCGATCAGGACCACGTCCATGCCCATGGAGATGAAGCCGGCGGTCAACGCCGGTTCCAGCAGATAACCGCTGAGCCGGGTATCCTTGCCGATCACCACCTGATGGCGGTGGTCGCCGCGGACGAATTGCACGGCGGCGGCCATGCCGACCCTCAACGCCGTTTCGGCGGTCATCGGTTCGGTATTCGACGTGCCGCGGATGCCGTCGGTGCCGAAAAGCCTTGCTGTCATTTAAAATCCATTCTCTAGGCGGATGCCCCCAGCGTCCACTTTTGAATGCCTTCAGGGAACAACCTTTCGGTGTTCATATTACAAACCGGTTAATTCCGGGCGTCACATTTTATTTCATTTCTTTTCAGGCTTCCCCGATCGCTTGGGCCACCGCCAGGGCCTGGCGGGTTTCGGCGACGTCGTGGACCCGGAACATCCGCACCCCTTGGGCCCAGGCGGCACTCCCGGCGGCCCTCCCGGCGGCCCTCCCGGCGGCACTCCAGGCACTCGACTTGATGACCTCTCCGAGCATCGCTCGATAGTGCAGCTCTCCTATCATTTCGATGGCAGATTTAATGCTTGGTTCATCCTTGGCGAATCGGATCACGCCATTTTGCTTGTCCAGCAGGAGCCAGTGTAAAAACCTGTGGATAACAGGTTGAAGGTCCACTCCCACCGGGATTGCTTTCAGAAATCGCTCAGGGAACTTCTTGGAATCCCCGTTGGTCATGGCCTCAAAGAGCCCATCCTGCAAGTACGCCAGTTGGATCGGGATGCCTAATTCGGTTTCGTACCTGGAGTGGTCCTCTCCATGAATACAGCAACCTACCGCGCAGCCCTTGCCTTCCTTCCAGTAATACCCCCGGACA
>JADFNT010000153.1 GCA_022563215.1 Pseudomonadota bacterium | reverse complement strand
TACGGAGGCGAAAGGGCCGTAATAGGCCCCTTTGCGGCTCTCGGCGCCACGGTGCTTCAGAACCTGTGGGAAAGCATGGTTGCCGGTCAACAGGATCGACGGAAAGGATTTGTCGTCGCGCAAAAGGATGTTGTAGCGCGGCCGATAGCGCTTGATGAGGTTGGCTTCCAACAACAGCGCCTCGGCCTCGGTATGGGTGGTGACGAATTCCATTGAGGCGGTTTCGGCGATCATGCGCCGGGTGCGGATCGGCTGCCGGTCGGGGCGAGTGTAGCTGGCAACCCTTTTCTTCAGGTTCTTCGCCTTGCCGACATAAAGCACGTCGCCTTTGATGTTGATCATCCGATAGACCCCGGGCGCGCCGGGCAGGGTCTTAAGATACCCCTCGATCACCGTTGCGCCGGCGGCGGGAACGCCAGCGGAAGAAAATTTGGCCGCTTTGGGTGTCGGTTTTTGCCGTTCAGTCATACCCGGTTATGCAATACGAAAACTTCGATTGAGGTCAGGGACGGGATTATATTATTTTCGGCTGAGATCTGATTTTAAAGCTCCCCATCTATCCACGAAACCTGTGGATAACGTTGTTGAAAAGCCGTTCTCCTGGTCGCATGTCCTTAACATAATGAGATTTTTTTTAAATCGCCTATTTTTTAGGCAATAACTTAACTTATTGATTTAAATAAAATTTTTAATATCCGGGAGTGAATCAAAAGGTCAAATTTGAAATTTGAAATAAAGCAGACACATACCGACACAATTGAACGGCCTGTGCAAAACTTGTAGTTCAGGTATCGGCAAATGGCTGTTTTGGAATCGTCAGTAAGGCTATTTAAAAAACGAATCTATACTTTAGAATTAAACCTTTCGATTTCCACGCCGACGCTTTCTGCATCGTCGAGTATATCTAATTTCTCGACTCGGACCCGCGCCGACTTTACCCGACCGTCTTCGAGACACATGGCGGCGATATTTTCGGCCAGCGTTTCGACAAGATTGAAGTGGCCGCGTCCGACGATCTCTTCGATACCCTTGGCCAGATGCTCATAACAAATGACGTTACGAATGTCATCGTTGATCGGCCGGTCGCCTTCCAGTACTGCCAAATCAAGATTAATGCGAACCCGCTGTTCGGTGATTTTTTCATGGTGATGGATGCCGATGGAACATGGCAACATCAGATCGCGGATGAACACATGGCGCAGCGCGCGTTTGGCATCGGCGATGCGGTTCGGTTTTACGAGTTTAATATGGCTTGCCGACATTTTATTTTTCCGTCACTTGCCGGTTTGATCCGGCTCAAGTTGAAGGCCTTCTTTGAGCCTTATTTTTTCTTTGATTTCAATTCATTCGGAGGATTTTCCGTCCAGCTTTCCCGGCGCCCAGCCCAGATGCTGACCGCCGTCAAGGACGATCATCTGCCCGGTAATGGACGGGGCGTCAAGAAGGAACCGTACGGCACGGCAGATTTCTTCCAGCAACACCTGGCGTTTGAGCGGCAATGCCGACCATTGGCGTTCGAACTGTTCTTTCGTCTGGTGAATGCTGGGAAGGGTCGGCCCGGGACCGATGGCGTTGACCCGGATCGCCGGCGCCAGTGCCAGCGCCAAGTTTCGCGTCAACCCCCAAAGCGCCACCTTGCTGACCGTATAGGACGTGAAGTACGGTGTCACGTTCCATACCCGTTGGTCGATCAGGTTGATGACGTTGCCTCCGACGCCGTCTGGCAGAGCGGCGGCAAAAGCCTGGGTGAGTTGAAACGGGGCGCGCAAGTTCACCTGCATGTGGGTTTCCCAGGATTCCTTGGTCACTGTCTGGGGGGTGTCTTTCTCGAACACCGAGGCATTGTTGACGAGACACCCCAAAGGGCCGATTTCCGCCGTTGCCCGGGCGATCAGCCCGGCCGCTTCTTCTTCGACGGCGAGGTCCGCCTGGATGGTCGCCGCCTTGCCGCCATTGCCGGAAATTTCATCGGCCACCGCCCGGGCTTCGGCTTCCGAACGGTTGTAATGGACCGCCACCGTCCAGCCCGCCGCCGCCAGGTCCAAGGCCACGGCGCGGCCGATCCGGCGCCCGGCGCCGGTAATCAGGGCCGATTTCAACGCTTTTTCGTTCATCGCCGGAGAATGGGGGATCGCCGGCACCGATGCAAGGGGCGCCGTAAACCCCGCCGTGACCGCATTTACCGAAGGTTATCGTCGTGTCCGTGGTTGTGGCTGTAAACCATCAACCGCATCAGGCCCGGCGGTGTCGCCAAGGTGAACACAATGCCCAGAATCAAGGCTATGGTTCCGTGAACGCCCAATTCCACATCCTCCAACTGCCACCACACGTAGGCGCTGACGCCGACGGCGAAGGCCAACAGGCTGCCCAGGATGAGGGTAATAAGGGCCGTTTTCATGTCGAAACCGATTCGGTCGGGAATTTCGTCTATCCTATTCGTCATATTCAACGGACAATAAAGAACAGTTGCTCCGTTGGCCGGACGGAAACGGCCCGCCCGTTGCTAGTCCGGCAGCCAGAAAATATCGCCGTCCCGGGGCTCCTCAAGCGGCGTCAGGTCTTTGCCGTCAATGCAGATGGCGGCCCGGTATCCCCATGATTCGAGAAGCCCCCAGGCGGCTTGCAGGCTGTCGCCGCTTTGCGACAATTGCTCATCGACGAGTTCGACTACCATGACCGGACGATGGCGTGTAATGGTTTGGGCGCCGCCCTCAAGGATGCGCATTTCCCACCCTTGGACGTCCATCTTGATGAAATCCAGGCGCTGGAGGCCTTCGTCGGCGACGAAACGGTCGATGGTGGTGACCGGCACCTCTTCTTGGTGATACGGGCCCGCCCGGTCCATCTCGCTCATATGCGCGAGGCCGTACCTGAAAGTGCCGTTGTCCTTGAGCGGGGTATTGAGAACCTGGCTTCCGGGTTGATCGCTCAATCCCTTGGCCACCAGTTGGATATTGGAAAAACCGTTGATCCTGACGGCGAGGCGAAGGATCGAGCAGGCATAGCTGCTGGGCTCGAAGGAATAGACTTGGCCATGCCTGGCCATACGGGCAAAAAGCTTGGCGTACTGCCCCGCATGTCCGCCGATGTCCAAGATCACCCCTTCGGAGTCGATGTAACGGGACAGAAGCGGCCTCATCCACCTGTGGTGCTGTTTGGCTGCCGCCTTGAAGGCGTGGGCCACATAGGAGGCTTTGGCCCGCAACGGCAGGTCGCCAAAACGAAAACCTGTCATGCTCCGGTCGCTTTCGGTTCCGCCAGATCTTGGAACTCGGCCAGGATTTCGTCGTAAAGCCGCCGCTTGAACGGCACCGCCAGCCTCGGCAGTTCCGCCATGGCGACCCACTTCCAATCGGTGAATTCCGGCTTGCCGTCAGCGTTGAGGTCGAAATCGGCATCGACGCCGGTGAACCGGAGCGCAAACCATTTCTGCGTCTGGCCCCGGTACCTGCCGCCCCACGACACGCCCATAAGGTCATCGGGCAGGTCGTAGGTCAGCCATCCTTTTGTTTCGGCGATGATGTCGGCCTTGTCGGTGCCGGTTTCCTCCGCCAACTCGCGCATCACCGCCATGGCTGGGGTTTCCCCGTCATCGATGCCGCCTTGCGGCATTTGCCAGACGTAAGCGCCCCGGGGGCCGCGCCTGACGCCGGAACGCCGGCCGACGAAAACCTCTCCTTCGCCGTTGAGCAGCATTGCGCCGACGCCCGGCCGATAGGGAAGGTCGGCCGCCTTCTTCGGTTTTTCGCCGTTCATGGGGTACCCTATTCCTCCAGGGCCTTTTTGGTGGCCAATGCCGAAACCGGAACCAGGGTAATCTTTTTACCCTCCAACTTCTTGATCCAGGCCGCCAATCGGGCGATGGTGGCCGGATAGGGCCGGGCGATGGCGACGGCAAATTTGTTTTCGCGGATGATTTCCTCCAACCGCATCAGCTTGATCTCAATCTCCGAGCGCGACGGCTCATCGTCGAGAGTCAGGTCGCTGACGACCCGCGGCAGGCCGATCTTGGCGGCGATTTTGGGCGCCAAAAGGTCCTTCTGGGGGCCGGTGACAAGCAGCATCAGGCCGCGGTCCTTCAAAACCTCGAGAACGGGCTGGAGCAGCTTTGCCGAGGTGCCGAACCTGGACCCCATCACCGTCGCAACGCCGAAATAGCCGCTGAACTGGCTCAACACCAACTCCAGGCGTTTGATGTTTTCCTCCACCTTGAGGCTGGTATTCAGCGAATAAGGGCCGGCGTCGTGAATGGGAAAGCGCTCGCTTTCCATGGGCAGGGTCACCATGACCTCGTGGCCGACCAGTCGGGAGCGCACCAGCCAATCGCTGAGATCATTGGCGTAGGGGTCGAGCGCCAAGGTGACCTGCGGCGGCAGCTTGTTGATGGCCGACATGGTCGCCGCCCGGCTGAGCCCCAGGCCGATGATGACGATGGCGACACGGAGTCCGGGTTCTTCGGCCTCATCGGGGCGGGCATAGGCCTGCCAGGGCTCGGTGCCGTCCTTGCCGACGATGGGCAGGGGGCCCGGCAGGCCTTCCTTTTTCTCGATCAGGCGGACGTCGGGGGTCGGACCCAACGGCGTGCCGGGGGGGCTGTAATTGGGGATGGTCCGGAGGGTGACCGACGTCACCGCCGGGATAGTGAGGCCGGTGCCCTTTTCCTGGGTCGCGCCGCCGAGGGCGTTGAGGGATCCACCAAGCGGATTGGCCCGTCCGCCGAACCGACCGCCGATATCGCCCGACGTACGGGCATAGGAAGGCTCCGCAGAGGTCGCCGCCGTTCCTCCGGGGGGTGGGCTGAGAGGGGCTCCCGGGGCCCGGGGAGGGGCCGCCATCTTCCCCGGTTTTTTGGCCGAACCGGAGAGTGGGTTCAAAAAGGCGTTCGGCGTGCCGGGTCTGGGCGGCATCGCCATTCTCACCATCGGCCCCTTGGAAGGATCGCGCGTCTTGACGGTGGTTGTGGCCGCCGTCTTCGCCGGGCCGGCCTCGTCGCCGCGGAAATACCACCACCCGGCGCCGCCGGCGATACCGGCGAACAGAACGAAAGCCCCGGCGGCGGCGATCATCA
>JADFNT010000152.1 GCA_022563215.1 Pseudomonadota bacterium | reverse complement strand
CGGGCTCTTGGGCGTCATGGCGGCGACGGTGCTGTTCTGCCGCAAGCGGGGAATAGAGTTATGGCCGTTCGCCGACCGGATCGCCTGCGTGGCGCCGATAGGGCTGTTTTTCGGCCGCCTGGCCAATTTCATCAACGGCGAACTGTTCGGGCGCGTCACCGACGTGCCCTGGGCGATGGTCTTTCCCCGCGGCGGCCCCGATCCCCGCCACCCGAGCCAGATCTACGAAGCCCTGGGCGAAGGGGCGATCCTGTTCGCCGTCCTGTTGTGGCTGGCGGGCAAGGAGAGACTGCGCCGGCGCGCGGGCTTTTTGACTGGCGTCTTTTTGGCCGGCTACGGGGCGGCGCGCACCGTGGCCGAGGTTTTCCGCCAGCCCGACGCGCATTTGGGGTTCCTGAGTTTCGGCACCACCATGGGACAATGGCTGTCGGTGCCTCTTCTGGCTATGGGGCTGGTCCTGATGTTCAGGCCGCGGCCGGAAAACTAAATCCCGATGACCTCCCTGGCCGATCACCTGAGGCGCCGGATCGCCGATGACGGCCCCTTGAGCGTCGCCGAATACATGGAGCTGGCCCTGACCCATCCCCGGCTCGGCTACTACATGAGCCGCGATCCCTTCGGCCGCGGCGGCGATTTCATTACCGCGCCTGAAATCAGCCAGATGTTCGGCGAGCTGATCGGCTTGTGGTGCTCCGTCCAATGGCAGGCCATGGGCGGACCGGACTCGGTCAACCTGGTCGAGCTGGGGCCGGGGCGCGGGACGCTGATGGCCGACATGCTGCGCGCCGGGGGTGCCGTCGAGGGGTTCGTGGAATCGTTGTCGGTATCGCTGGTGGAAATCAGCCCGGTGCTGAAGACGGTCCAGGAAGACGCCCTGGTGGGGGCGAAGAACGTGCTAAAGGCCCGCTCCCTGCAATGGTGGAGCGATTTTTCCGAAGTCCCGGAAGGGCCGCTGCTCCTTGTCGCCAATGAATTCCTCGACGCGCTGCCGGTGCGCCAATTCCAAAAGACGCATGAGGGCTGGCGCGAGCGGATGGTCGGAGTTTCCGGTGACCAGAAAGAATTTCGGTTCATCCTCGCCGACGGTCCACCGCAAGACGGCGCCATCCCGCCGGACCTTTCGGGGGCCGGGGCCATGGCCAGAGACGGCGTTATCCTTGAGGTCCGGCCGGCGGCGGCGGCCCTGGCCGAGGCCATCGCCGGACGCCTGGCCCGGCAAACGGGGGCGGCTCTGTTCATCGATTACGGCCACGCCGAAAGCGCCGCCGGCGATACCCTGCAGGCGGTCAAGGACCATGAATACCGCGATCCCCTGGTAGCACCCGGCGAGGCGGACCTGACCGCACATGTGGATTTCGCCGCCTTCGGCCGCGCCGCCGCCGGGGCCGGTGCACGGGTCTGGGGTCCGGTTGGCCAGGGGGCGTTCCTGGAGGGGCTGGGAATCGGAGTCCGCGCCGAAGCCCTGATGGCGGCGGAACCGGCCCAAGGCCGGGAAATCGAAGCCGCGGTTTCGCGCCTCACGTCCGAAGACGCCATGGGGCGGTTGTTCAAGGTCATGGCGCTGGTCAGCCCCGGCCTGCCGCCGCCGCCGGGGTTCGAGTAGGGAGTAGGCGCAAAAAGGCCTTAACCCCACACCGTCGTTTGGTGAATAATGAGACCATGATCACCACCCAGGCGTTGAATGGAAAAAGCCGGGTCCGGCACGGGTTCTTCACCCGCGAAGGCGGCGTCAGCGAAGGGCTTTTCGCTTCCCTCAACTGCGGTTTCGGGTCCGGCGACAATCCCGACCACATTACCGCCAACCGCTCGCTCGCCATGCGGCGTCTGGGCCTGGAGGGCGATGACCTGGTGACTCTGTTCCAAGTCCATTCGGACGATGTGGCGGTGGTCGACAAGCCCTGGAAACCGGGCCAGGCGCCGCGCGCCGACGCCGCCGTGACCCGGCGGCCGGGAATCGCCTTGGGCATTCTGACCGCCGACTGCGCCCCAGTGCTGCTGGCCGATGGCGAGGCAGGCGTCATCGGTGCGGCCCATGCCGGTTGGCGCGGCGCCTTGGCGGGCATCGTCGAAGCTACCGTCGAGGCGATGTGCGCCATCGGCGCCGAACGGGGGCGAATCGGCGTTGCCGTCGGGCCCTGCATCCAACAAGATTCATACGAAGTGGGGGCGGAATTGCGCGCCGAATACCTGAGCGCCTCGGCTTTAAGCGGGGATTTCTTCAGGCCCTCAGACCGCGACGGCCATTTCATGTTCGACCTGCCCGGCTATTTGGGCCGCTGCCTGGATGGCCTGGGGCTGAGGTTGGTGGAAGGTTCGGACGAAGACACCTGCGCCGACGAGTCCCGGTTCTTCAGCTACCGGCGGGCCACCCGGCGCCGGGAAAAGGACTATGGCCGGGGTTTGGCCGCCATCGTCCTGACGGGGTAGAGGAGTAGCGCCATGCCCCATATGGCCATCCTGGTGATCGCCCTTTTAATCGCGTTGATGGTTTCCTGCGTGTTTATGTAGGCGGGTGGACGATGCGGGAATTATTCATGTTCAGGCGATTGCGGTTTTTGGTTCTCGTCCTTACCCTGGCCCTGACGGCCTTGACCACCGCCTGCGGGCCGCTGCCGAGGCCCTTCAAGCCGCCGCCGGAATCCTCCTTCAACCCCCTGGTCAGCGAAGTCGCAACATCGGGAATCTGGATTCAGACCATCGACGGCATATCGCTGCCGATGTCGAAACTGTTGGCCGAGGCGATGGCCAAGGGATTCGAAAATTACTCCATCCGCACCACAACCGAGAACCGCGGCAACAGCCGTTACCGGCTGAAGGGACTGGCCAGGATCAACGACGACGACCCGTCGCTTCCCTATGTGGCGCTGATCCATTGGACCCTTTTCGATTACGGCGGCAAGGTCATCGGCACCGAAACCCAGGGTGTCACCACCACCCGCCGGGATTGGGATTACGGCTCGCCTACGATCATCAAGGAAATTGGCGACAACGGCTCGGAAATCATCGCCGCCATGATTGACAAGGAGGAACAGGACCTAAAGCCCGTTCGTCCCCGGTTGATCGGGTTGTGGGTCAATCCGGTGACCAACGCTCCCGGCGACGGTAACCAGTCGTTGACCCGGGCCATCAAGGCGGCGATCAAGGGCGCCGGAATCGCCGTTGCCGAGGAGAAACGTTACGCCGAGTTCGTCCTCGACGGCCGGGTCCGCGTGGACCCGCCGAACGACAACCTGCAGCGGGTGGAAATCGTTTGGGTGGTGCTGACCCCCGATGGCCGGGAAATCGGCCGCGCCACACAGAAAAACCTAGTCGAGGCCGGCACCTTCGCCGGTCCCTGGGGCGAAGTCGCCCAGGTCGTCGCCGACGCCGCCCTGGAGGGAATCCAAGGCGTGCTTCGGGCCGCCGTGGCGCCCCGTTTCCGCGTCGGGCGGCCAGACCGGATCCTGAAAACCGATATCTTCCCCGGCCGCCTCCAGGAGCCCCTTCCGCCGCCGACACTGCAACTGGAAGGGCTGGAACCTTCGAAAAAGAATCCATGAAATCAATGGATTATATCTAACCCGGCCGATCGGCCCCGGTCTTCCCCAACCACCGACGGCGGTGTTTCCGCCGCCCCGGGCATGGATCGGCGTCGCCGTTTATAAGTGAAATGGGGTCGGCTTTTTGCTAGATTCATCTGGGCGATTCGATTCGCGGGTTTTCCGGCCTTGAACATAGATAGGCCGGCTTCCGCGGCTGTTTGAATTTGGCGTTCTGGGCGCCGGAGAATACCGAGAACTTCCGCGGTTCAGGGAATGCAACGCTACTTTCGCACACACCTTATGGCCCTATTTGCCGTCGTTAGCCTTGGCGCCTGTTCGGCGGGCGACCCGGCAACGGCCGGTCGAGGCTTGACGGACGCTTCCCAAGGCTTCGGAGCGGAAGTCGATTCCTCGAAACTGATTTACGTCGTCCCCGTCGAAGGTATGAACGGCGCCGCCCGTCTGGTGCTCGCCGACGCCATCGCCGCCTTGCTCCAGGACGCCCGCAAGCCCGCCATCCTGACCGAAAAGGCCAACACGATGGGCCCCACCATCGCCGGGCGCATCATCGACGCCCAGGAACGCGATTCCGTCGTCTGGGTGACGGCGTTGTGGGAATTGCGGGCTCCTTACGGGACCGCCGTCGCCGAATACCGCCAACAGATAGTGGTCGATTCGCGGCTTTGGATGACGGGGTCGGCGGAAGCCATCAATCTGCTGGTTTTCGACGCCGGCCCCAAAATCGTCGCCATGGTGCAAGATTACGTCAGCCCCGTGAGCTTGGCCCAGGGCGGCCAAACGGCAACCCCGGTGCCGGCCTTGCCGTCGATTATAGAAACCCCTTCGCCAACGCCGTCCCCGATGCCGGCCCGGGAGGCGGAAAAGGCGGCGCCCGTGCAATCGAAAAGCCGGGCGGTGGCGGCTTTGACGTCCCGGACAATGGAAAGCAAACCGGTCAAGGAGGCGGAGAAGAAGGCCCCAAAAAAGGCCAAGCCAAAAAAATCAAAAAAGGTAAAAACAAAGGACAAGCAAAAGCCGAAAAAAATCGGCAAGCCGACGGTGTTGAAAAAAATCCCGCAACCGCCGAAGCGCAAGTCCAAACCAAAGCCCAAATCCCCGGGCAAGGGAAAATTCGTGCTGCTGCCGGTTCCCGGCGAAGGGCCGGGCTCCATCATCTCCAAACCGCCGCCGGTAACCTGGAAGCGGCCGGCGTTCCTGATCCGGCTGGTCCAGGGCGCCCCCGGCGACGGGAATCAGGCCCTGACCGAGGCGATGAAGAAGGCCCTTCGCGATAGGGACATGACCGTCACCGAGGACCCCCGCCAGGCGGGATTCGTCATCGAGGGCCGGGTCGAGATCAGCGCCCCCGTCGGCGGCCGCCAACAGGCGAAAATCGTCTGGTCCGTCAACACCATGACCGGCGAGGAGGTCGGCAAGGCGGTGCAGGAGAACCAGGTCAGGGCCGGGAGCCTCAACGGCCCCTGGGGCCGGATCGCGGAAATCGTTTCCAACGCCGCCGTCTCCGGCATCCAGGAACTGTTCGGCATCG
>JADFNT010000151.1 GCA_022563215.1 Pseudomonadota bacterium | reverse complement strand
CCGGCAGCGTCAGTACGCTCAACCGGCCGCTGATTACCGGATTCAAGGGATTCAATAAGGTGCCATAATGGATATTCTGTTTTTTGTCTTTGCCGGCGCGACGGGGATTGCCGCCGCCCTCGCCTCTATCGCCATCTGGGCCCCGCGCCCGGCCCGGGTCCGGGTGCTGGCGGTCACCGTCACCTTGCTGTTCATCCCCGTTGCCTACGTCGAACTGACCGAGTTGCTGAGCAAGCCCAAGCCGATGAGCTTCGAATGGTACGAGAGGAACACCGACAAGGCGCTTCTGTTGGCCATCACCCTTGACGAGGGCAAGGCGATCTACCTGTGGCTGCGGCTCGACGGGTCGCTGGAACCCCGGAACTACAAAATTCCCTGGAACCTGAGACTGGCGGAGAAACTGGAAGATGCCTACGAAGACGCGGTCAAGCGCAATTCCACCATCGTGCTCAGGAACCCGTTCTGGCGCCGCAGCCTCGATGAATGGGGCGACCTCAACGTCGAAATCATCCCGCCGCCGCTGCCGCCGCTGAAGAAACCGCCGCCGGCGCCCAGGTTCTTCAATCCGCGCGACAAGAGCATTTAAGCGGCGGGCCTTGCCTTGCGGGATTTTGGCCGATCGCCTATACCAAAACGACCGGATCGCCGTCGCGGGCGTAGTTCAACGGTAGAACGAAAGCTTCCCAAGCTTTAGACGGGGGTTCGATTCCCCTCGCCCGCTCCAATCCCGTTTCCGGGAAACCCTTTGCAGGAGTGCGGCCGTGGCCGAAAACGAAGTCCCTAAGATACCCGATGACCGCCGCGGCGGCATCGACAAGCGCCAGGCCGAACCTCGGGACGTTGACCCCGAGCTTCGCTCGGGCGAGGAAAGGCGTCAGTTCCCGGGCCGGCGGGGGCATTACTATAGCTTCAAATATTCCACCAAGGACAACATTGAGGAGCTGCGCAAGTGGCTTGAGGCCAACTGCGAAGGGAACTGGACCATCGGCATCCCCGATAAGGAAACGGTGGAAAAATGGGGCAGCTATCGGGTCAAGTTCGAAAACCCCGACGACCTGGCGAAACTGGCGAAGATGCTGAGCGTCTACTGGCCGGACTGGTTGAAATAACCGTTTCACCTAGAGCCTAATCGTCGCGGGCCATCCGCAGCTTCAATTCCGTATCCTTGAGCAGCCGCAGGTCGGGCAGGAAGTTCTCGCGCTTCAACCGGCCGACGTCCTTTTTCGTCACCGGGCCGACGAACATCAGCTTGTGGCGGACGGAGTAGCGCGCCCGTTTGGGCCCGAACACCTTCTGCAGCACATAGAACGTCAGGTAGTGGTTGTCGACGACGGCGCGGATCGGCGTATCGGAGCGCCGCACCACCTGAATCAGGTCGAGGTTGAACAGCTTGTCGCCGTTGACGGGGGAAAACCGGTCGGGCCCATCGGAGAAAACGAAGTCATAGGCGCGCTCGGGGATGCTTTCGTACTGGACGCCGCGGAACATCTTGTAGAAACCGTCGACCTTGGGGCTGTGGATCAGGTCGACATAGGGCCTGAGGTCGCCGGGCAGGTTTTGGCCGGCCTGCTTGTGCCAGGCCGGGTCTTCCTCCATCGAGGTGACGCGGCCCCGGGCTCCGCCCCCGGCCTCGTTTTGCCTGAGCGCATAGGCCAGGACGACGGTCGAAATGCCGGTGCCGAGCTCCAGAATCTCCACCGGCCGCCATTTTCGGACCTGTTCGTAAAGGGTCAAATAATCGGACATCGAAGCCCCGGTCACGGCCGACCCCTGGGCGTATTCCTGCATCTTCGACCACAGCCCGGTCATGCCCCGCAGCCTCGCCTCGGCCAGGCGGTTGCGCCGCGCCACCAGGGCGTCGATGACGGCCTTGCGCAGGCGCACCAGGGGCCCGAAGCCGCTGGCGTCGATTTCAATCAGGCGCGCCTCGACGCCGCCGCCGGGGCGGATGTTGTTGTCGTTGTCCATGGCGTTGTTCATCCTGTCCTCAATATAACCCCCTTATTTGACCGCCCGCACCACGTACCCGGAGGTGATGAAATCGGTCCTGACGATGGCGCCCAGGATCATGGCCACCGGCGCCATGGCCAGCGCCAGGACGACGATCAACGGCGCCGCCAGCCGGCACAGGGGGTTCTTTTCCTTGATCAGCCGCACCAACAGCACGTTTATGGCCTCGGCCCACGAATTGCGCTCCGTCACCGTGACCTCGGAAAAATCGCGGAGTAGCCATTCCAGGCCGTAACGGGTGAAACGGTAATAATCGTGGGGACGGTCGTGAATGGGGAAAATGAACGGCGTCGACAGGATCAGGCGGCCGCCCGGCTCCAGGACCGCGTGGACGGCCTGGATCGCTTTGTCGGGGGTGCGGATGTGCTCCAGGACCTCCGACATGACGACGGCGCTGAAACGGCGCTCGCCGAAGTCATGGTCCGAAATGTCGCCGACGATGTCGGGGCCGCGGTCGGAATCGATGTCGATGCTCAACACCTCCAGGGACCGGGCCCCGGCATGGGCGTCGAGCATTTCGCCGATGACGCCGCCGGCGCCGACGTTGAGCACCCGGGCGCCTTCGGGAATTTGGGAAAATTCCCCCTTAAGGAACGGATAAAGGCCCTGGCGCGAAAGCAGCTTGGATAGCCAGACGATCCCGGCGCGGAATTTCTTTCTCAACCTTGTCCTCCCCCGTCGTTTCCCGGCGCCGCTCAAGCCTTGGTGATGGCGAACGACAGATACCGCCTGGCTTCGTTGGTCAGGTACACCAATCGCCAATCGTGCTTGTTGCAGAATTCGTTGACCGCCTCGACGACGCCGTAGCGAAGCCCGCTTTCGATGTTTCCCGACGCATAGTCATGGCCGGCGATCAAGCCGCCGTCCCTGACCTTCAACCGGCAGCATTCCAGCTCGTCCAGGGTATCGCGGTAGCGATGCGATGTATCCAGGTAGACCCAATCGAAATAGCCGTCCTCGAAATCCTGCAAGACCTCTAAAGAAAGCCCCCGGTGGACGGCGACGCGCCCGGCCTCGATCGGTTCCTTGAATTTATCCCGGACCGCCTGCATGGCCGTTTCGCCGAAGCGCTCGGAGTCCCAGATGTCGATCAGATGCAGCTCTTTGGGCTTGGTTGTTGAGAGGATTTTCTCCGAATACTTGCCCTCGGCGACGCCGATTTCGGCGACCACGGCGTTTTTCGGGAAATGCTCCAACAGCCGGGCGCGATTGGCGATCAGCTTGGTGTTTTCGATGTGTTTTTCGTTCAGTTCCATGCCCGACCATATAGCATTAAAACTCAGCCAATGGCTTGATCATGGCGATATGGCCGTCCACCCACCTTCCGTCGGCGGGGGTGAAGCCGTGGGCAATCGACCACGCCTGATGTCCGCGCCGGACCCAGCCGAAAACGTAAGTGGGGGCCAGCACTCTATCCTTCCAGTCCTGGGCCACCGCCATCCTCAGCAGATACCAGCCGAGGTCCCGGCTGCGGTAGGCCTGGCGGATATTCAACGTCCGGTACCGCAGCCAATCCTCGTCCCATTGCACCAGATGGGTGACCCCGATCAGTTCTCCGGAATCGAATAGACCGTAGGAAAACCGGGCAGGATCGGCGAGGGTGGACCGGTAATCGCCGAGGCTGCGGACGACGTTGCGGAATTTCTTGCCGGCGACGCCGAAATGATCGACCTCAACCCAATAGGCTTTCAGTTTGTCGAACGAAATCCTGTTTACATCCATTTTGGAAAGGCTGAGCCCCGGCCCCCTGGCCCCCAAGGGCCCCGTTTGACAAGCGTCGAAATGCGATTTTAGCGAAATTACCTGTATTTCAGCCGCCAAAAAACAACTATATTCCAGCCTGGAAAACAACCGCAATAACCGAGGGTTTAACAAACAATCAATGACTTCCCTCATCGGCAAATCTTCGGCCCACCGGACAATCCGTGACCGACCTTCTGAAGATCAATAACCTGCAAATTGATTTTGAAATCCCCCGTGGCGTCGTTCACGCGGTCATGGATTTCTCTTTCTCCGTTCGTCCGGGGACGATCGTTGCCTTGGTCGGCGAGTCGGGTTCGGGGAAATCGGTCACCGCCCAGGCGATCATGGGGTTGTTACCGGCCAAGGCCCGGATTGTCGGCGGCGAAATCCTGTTTTATGAGCCGAATTACTGGGGAGAACCCATCGACCTCGCCAAACTGAACCCCGAAAGCGAGCAAATGCGGTCGATCCGCGGCAGGTATATCTCGATGATCTTCCAGGACGCCATGGCGTCTTTTTCGCACCTGCATACCATCGGCGACCAGGTCAGCGAGTCGCTTTTCCTGCATGGGGACGTCAGCCGCAAAGAGGGCCTGGAGCAGACCGAACAGATGCTCAGCCTGGTCGGATTTCCCGATCCGGCCGACGCCATGGGGCTTTACCCGTTCGAGCTTTCGGGCGGGCTCAGGCAGCGGGCGATGATCGCCATGGCCCTGGTGTGCCGGCCCAGCCTCGTCATCGCCGATGAATCGACGACGGCGCTGGACGTTTCGGTGCAGGCGCAGATTCTGAAATTGATCAAGGATCTGCGCCAGGAACTCGGCCTGGCGGTGCTGCTGATTACCCATGATCTCGGCGTCGTCGCCAATCTGGCCGACGAAGTGGTGGTCGTCCACCAGGGCAAGGTCATGGAAAGCGGCACCATCGAGGACATTTTCGGCGATTCCCGCCATCCCTACCTGAAGGCGTTGTTTTCGGCGGTGCCGCAGTTCGGCATGAAGGACAACCAGCGTCTGGTTCCCGTCACCGACATCGATTTCGAGCTGGGGCCGCTGATTTCCGACCGCCAGCCGTGGCCGGAAGAGGCCAACGACGACCGGCCGATGCTGGAGGTCAAGAACATCTATAAAAGCTTCCGCACCCGCAAGGGCAGCTTTTTCGGGACCGGAAAACAGACCGTCGTCGAAGCCGTCAAGGACGTCAGTTTTTCGATCAAGCGCGGCGAGTGTTTCGGGCTGATCGGTGAAAGCGGCAGCGGCAAAACGAGCGTTTCTAAATGCATCATGCGGGCCTATTCCCCCGATTCCGGCATGATCCTGTTCAATGACCGCGG
>JADFNT010000150.1 GCA_022563215.1 Pseudomonadota bacterium | reverse complement strand
GCTCCTCGCCGCCGACGACCGGCTGGTGGCGCTCAACGAAGAATACCTGCGTGTCAGTCCGGCGGCCGGGGAAATTCTTGAGAAGGGCGGCACCTTCGAGGACACCATCAAGGCCAACATGGCGCGCGGGGTTCTTGTCGAGGCCATCGGCCGCGAGGAGGCTTTCCTCGAGGAACGGCTTGAGCAACACAAAAACCCAAAGGGGCCTCTCATTCGCCGGTTCACCGACGGATCCTGGTACATGATCAGCGAGGTCAAGACGCCCGAAGGCGGGACCGCGCTGTCGTTCATCGACATCACGGAACTCAAGGAAGCCGAGGAAGCGCTCAAGGAGGGCCGGAAACGCTTCAAGGATTTCGCCGAGGTGGCGTCGGACTGGTTCTGGGAAATGGACGAGAACCTGCGGTTTTCCTATTTCTCGGGCCGGAACTTTCAGGTTACGGGATTCAATCTCGACGACCTTATCGGCAAGACCCGCCGCGAGGTGACCAAGGAGAATCTGCAAGATGAGAAGTGGCGGAAACATTTCGCCGACCTGGATGCGCACCGGCCGTTCCAGGATTTCTGGTATGACCTTACGACGCCGGACGGCCATTCCCTTTGCATTAGCATCAGCGGTACGCCGATCTTCGACGGCGACGGCAACTTCAAGGGTTACCGCGGCACCGGAACCGACATCTCCGCCCAGGTGACGGCCGAATTGAAGCTGCGCGACGCCAAGGAGGAAGCCGAGTACGCCAACCGCGCCAAGACCGAGTTCCTGGCCAATATGAGCCACGAATTGCGCACGCCCTTGAATTCCGTCATCGGATTCTCGGAAGTTTTGATGGCTGAGTCCTTCGGCCCCATCGATAACCCCAAGGTTCGGGAATACGTTACCGACATCAACGAATCGGGCCTGCACCTTTTACAGTTGATCAACGATATTCTCGACGTCGCCAGGATAGAAAGAGGGCTTATTGACTTGAACGAGAAAAAATTGGACGTGCCGCTGTTGGTGGCGTCGTGCCAACGGCTGGTTAACGACCGCGCCTTTGATGCCGGTTTGGAACTGACGGCCGATGTCGCCAAATCCCTCCCGGCGCTTCTTGCCGACGAACTCCGCACCAAACAAATCCTGCTCAACCTGTTGTCCAACGCCATCAAGTTCACGCCGGAAGGCGGTAAGGTGAACCTGCGGGTCGCCATCGATTCCGAAAACCGGTTTCAACTGTCCGTTTCCGATACGGGCATCGGCATTGCCCCCGAGAACATCGATAGGGCGCTCTCGGACTTCGGGCAGGTGGACAGCTCGTTGACCCGCAAGCACGATGGCGCCGGGCTCGGTCTGCCGTTGAGCAAGAAACTGACCGAACTGCACGGCGGCGAATTGTTCATCGAAAGCGAATTGGGCGCCGGCACGACGGTGACGGTTCTGTTTCCCAAGGATCGCACGGTCCCGCTTTCCTGACCGGCGGTCCCCTGTTCCCGCATTGGCCCAATAAAGCGGCGCCCCTAAGTCCATTTCACTGGCGAGGTATGATGAGCACCCCACCGACCCCCTCCTTGACCCCGGATGACGTTGAAGTCATTGAAAAAACCACCCCCTATTCAGGTTGCTTCAAGATCGGCCGTTACCGCCTGAAACACCGCCTGTTCGAGGGCGGCTGGAGCGGCGAAATGACCCGTGAGGTTTTTGAACGGGGACACGCCGTGGCGGCGTTTTTGTACGACCCCGACCTGGACAAAGTGGTTTTGATCGAACAATTCCGGCCGGGAGCCTACGCGGCGCTGGCATCCGAGTGGTTCGACGATCATGCCTCGCCGTGGCTCGTGGAATGCGTCGCCGGCATCATTGAAAAAGGCGAAAGCCCCGAGGACGTGGCCAGGCGCGAGGCCATTGAGGAGACCGGCTGCGAGATCCTTGAAATCGTGCCCGTTTGTCATTACCTGGTCAGCCCGGGCGGCACCTCTGAGTCCGTCTTTGGGTTTTGCGGGCGCGTCGATGCCAGCGACGCCGAAGGGATCTTCGGCATAACCGATGAAGAGGAGAATATCCGCGTCTTCTCCCTTGCGGCCGCGGACTCTTTCAAATGGCTGGACGAGGGCCGGATCATCAACGCCATGACCATCATTATGCTTCAGTGGTTCCGCGCCAATCATGAAAGCCTCCGCGCCCGGTGGCGGAATTCTTTGGAATCATAAGACCCAAGGGTGCTTGATCGGTGCCGAGACGGCCGCTATCTTCGAAATCGGAAACGTTCAAAATAATAACGGATAAAAAATCATGGATGTCCGCGACGGCTTCGCTGAAGCGGTCGGCAACACACCGCTTATCCGGCTTCGCCGGGCCTCCGAAGAGACCGGTTGCGATATCCTCGGCAAGGCGGAATTCCTCAACCCCGGCGGCTCGGTCAAGGACCGCGCGGCGCTTTTCATCATCAAGGATGCCGAAGAGCGAGGCGCGCTCGAGCCCGGCGGCCTGATCGTCGAGGGAACGGCCGGCAACACCGGGATCGGGCTGGCCCTTTGCGGTAATGCCCGCGGTTACCGTACCATGATCGTGATTCCAGAGACCCAAAGCCAGGAAAAGAAGGACATGCTCCGGCTTTGCGGGGCCGAACTTAAAGAGGTCCCCGCCGTTCCCTTCAAGGATCCGGACAACTATGTCCATGTCGCCGAAAGGCTGGCCGAGGAAATGTCGAAAACGGAATCCAACGGCGTCCTTTACGCCAACCAGTGGGACAACACGGCCAACCGCCGCGCCCACCTGGAGGGCACCGGCCCCGAGATATGGGAACAGACCGATGGCAAGGTGGATGGGTTCATCTGCTCCATCGGCACCGGCGGCACACTGGCCGGCGTTTCCATGTTCATGAAGGAGAAAGCCCCCGGCGTCAAAATCGGCATCGCCGATCCCTTGGGCGCATCCATGTACAGTTACTATTCGACCGGCGAATTGAAGGGCGAAGGAGAATCCATCGCCGAAGGCATCGGCCAGGGGCGGATCACCGGCAACCTGGAGGACGCCGTCGTCGACATGGCGTTCCAGATTCCCGACGCCGAGGCGCTACCGATCGTTTTCGACCTCTTGAAGCACGAAGGCCTGTGTCTCGGCCTGTCAAGCGGCATCAACATCGCCGGCGCCGTGCGCATGGCCAAGGAAATGGGGCCCGGGCACACCATCGTCACCATCCTCGCGGACTACGGCACCCGCTACATGAGCAAGCTGTTCAACCCGGCGTTTCTCAAGGAGAAAGGCCTGCCGGTGCCCGACTGGCTGGAATAAGGGGTTTCGGGCGCCATGGATTACGCCAACCCGCGGGCCCTCGTCTCCACCGAATGGCTGGCCGGGAACCTCGACGCCCCGGGGGTCCGCGTCGTCGATGCGACCTTTTTCCTGCCCACCCAGGACCGCGACGCCAAGGCCGAGTACGGGGCGGCCCATATCCCGGGCGCGGTTTTTTTCGACGTCGATGACATCCGCGACCCGACCTCGGACCTGCCCCATATGCTGCCTTCGGCGGAAACCTTCTCGACCAAGATGGGCATGCTAGGCATCGGCGACGGCGACCATGTGATCGCCTATGACGCCAACGGCGGCGCCATGGCGGCGGCCCGCGCCTGGTGGATGTTCCGGATCTTCGGCCATGGCAGCGTCTCGCTGCTTGACGGCGGGCTGCCGAAATGGCTGGCCGAGGGGCGCCCGCTAACCGATGAGGCTGTTGAGCTCGAAAACCGGACATTCACGGCGGCGAAAAACCCGGCCCTGGTCCGCGCCATCGAGCACATGCTGGCCAACGTCGAAACCGGGGCCGAACAGGTGGCCGACGCCCGCGGCCGGGACCGTTTCGACGGCTCGGCGCCGGAACCCCGCAAGGGCCTGAGGTCCGGCCATATCCCCGGTTCCCTGTGCCTTCCCTTTACGACGTTGATGGACGGGGAAAACCACTTCGTCATGCGCCCGGCCGAAGACATCGCCGCCGCCATCGCCGATGCCGGTCTCGACAGGGACCGCCCCGTCGTCGCCAGTTGCGGGTCCGGCGTCACGGCGGCGATGGTTGCTTTCGGTTTTTACCTGTTGGGCAAGGAAGACGTCGCCGTCTATGACGGATCATGGACCGAATGGGGCGGCCGCGAGGACACGCCGGTCGAAACTTGAAAATACGGTTAAAACCTAGTGCGCCAGGATCTGGCTCAGGAACATCTTGGTCCTGTCGTGCCGGGGATTGTTGAAGAACTCGTGGGGTTCGTTCTGTTCGATGATCTCGCCTTCGTCCATGAAGATCACCCTGTGGGCGACGGTCTTGGCGAAGCCCATCTCGTGGGTGACGACAATCATGGTCATGCCCGTTTCCGCCAGTTCGATCATCACGTCCAGCACTTCCTTGATCATCTCCGGGTCCAGCGCCGAGGTCGGCTCGTCGAACAGCATGATCTTCGGGTTCATGCACAGGGAGCGGGCGATGGCGACGCGCTGTTGCTGGCCACCGGAGAGCTGGCCGGGAAACTTGGCCGCCTGTTCGGGAATCTTCACCCGCTCCAGGTACTTCATGGCCAATTCATCGGCCTCCTTCTTGGGCGTGTTGCGGACCCAGATGGGGCCGAGTGTGAGGTTCTCGAGCACGGTCAAGTGCGGGAACAGGTTGAAGTGCTGGAACACTATGCCGACCTCGCGGCGGATCAGGTCGATGTTCTTGAGGTCATTCGTCAGTTCGATTCCGTCGACGATGATCTGGCCCTTCTGGTGTTCTTCCAGCCGGTTGATGCAGCGGATCAGGGTCGACTTGCCGGACCCCGACGGGCCGCAAACGACGATGCGCTCCTGGGCCTTGATGGTCAGGTTGATATTCTTCAGCACATGGAACTCGCCGAACCATTTGTGCATGGCGACGATCTGGATGATGTCGCCTTCGCCTTTCGACGACTCGCTCTGCGCTTTGGTTTCGGTACGGCTTTCGCTGGAAGCCATTTTCCCGTTTCCTTGTTTATACCAAGGGTCGCTGATCATGCCCCCTAGAGATCGCGTAGGCGGCTCGTCGGGTAGGAGGAAAGTTGCAGGCGATGCGGCGCATCGTCAAAACTTTCCGACGCCCTCCGACGGGCCGCATACGCGACCGCAACGGCGGCTTACCAAGGCTTTC
>JADFNT010000149.1 GCA_022563215.1 Pseudomonadota bacterium | reverse complement strand
GGGTGCGAGCATATCGACATTCTGGAAATGTTCCTAGCGGACGACCAGACCCAGTCGATCGTGATGATCGGCGAGATCGGCGGCTCGGCCGAAGAAGACGCCGCGCAGATTTGGATTGATGAAGCGCGCAAGGGCCGCTCCAAACCGGTGGCCGGGTTCATCGCCGGGCGCACCGCGCCGCCGGGGCGCCGCATGGGCCATGCCGGCGCCATCATTTCCGGCGGCAAGGGCGGCGCCCAGGACAAGATCGAGGCCTTGAAAAGCGCCGGCATCCATGTCGCCGACAGCCCCGCTACCATCGGCACCACCATGACCAAAGCCTTAAAAGGATGAATATCTATCGTTTAAACGCCCGCCAGACCGATTGAACGAGGGAGGACGCGCCCCCGGAGCGCGCCGAGACACCATGACGGAACTCGACCCCAACGAATTCCTTAATACCGGCAATCAGATTTACATCGCCGAGATGTACGAACGCTATATGGACGATCCGAGTTCGGTCGATCCCAGTTGGCAGGCGTTTTTTTCCGGCCTCGCCGACGAGGCCCGCGACCTGATGCAGGAAAAGAAGGGCGCTTCGTGGGCACCGTCGGACGCGCATATCGTCGGCCGCGACAATCTGGCGCTGCTGTCGGGACGAACATCCAGGGAAGAGGCGGCCGAAGCGGCCCCCCTGGCGGCGCCGCGCATGGGCGCCGACAGGGTTCGCGAGGCGACGTTGGATTCGATCCGCGCCCTGATGCTGATCCGGTCTTACCGGGTGCGCGGCCATCTGCTGGCCAAGCTCGACCCCCTGGAGCTGGAAGTACGCCAGGACCATCCCGAGCTCAACCCCGCCACCTATGGCTTCCAGGACCGGGACATGGACCGGGAAATCTATATCAACTACGTGCTGGGGCTGGAAACGGCGACGATCCGGGAGATCATGTCGATCCTGCACGAGACCTATTGCGGCCACATCGGCATCGAATTCATGCACATCCAGGACCCGGGCGAAAAGGCGTGGCTCCAGGAGCGCATGGAATCCATCCACAACCAGTCCCATTTCACCGCCCGGGGCAAGCGCGCCATCCTCGACCGGCTGATCGAAACCGAGGGTTTCGAGCAGTACCTGGACAAGAAATTCACCGGCACCAAGCGTTTCGGGCTCGACGGCGGCGAAAGCCTGATCCCGGCCATGGAGCAGATATTCAAGCGCGGCAGCCAACTGGGGATCGAGGAAATCGTCCTCGGCATGTCCCATCGGGGGCGCTTGAACGTGCTCGCCAACGTCATGGCCAAGCCTTTCCAGGCCATCTTTTCCGAGTTCCAGGGCGGCACGCTGCATCCCGACGACGTTTTGGGATCGGGCGACGTCAAATACCACCTGGGCACGTCGGCGGACCGGGTGTTCGACAACCGCACCGTGCACCTGTCGCTGACCGCCAACCCGTCGCACCTTGAGGTCGTCAACACCGTCTGCCTCGGCAAGGTGCGCGGCAAGCAAATGCAACGCAACGACACCGAAAGGGAACAGGTGATGGCGCTGCTGCTGCACGGCGACGCCGCTTTTTCCGGCCAGGGCCTGGTGCCGGAGGCCTTCGATTTGTCGAACCTGATCGGCTATCAGACCGGCGGCACCGTTCATATCGTCATCAACAACCAGATCGGCTTCACCACGGCGCCTAAATATTCGCGCTCGTCGATCTATTGCACCGACGTCGCCAAGATCGTCTCGGCGCCCATTTTCCACGTCAACGCCGACGACCCCGAGGCGGTCGTCCATTGCGCCCGCATGGCCACCGAATACCGCCAGAAGTTCAAGAAGGACGTGGTCATCGACATGATCTGCTACCGCCGCCACGGCCACAACGAAGGCGACGAGCCGATGTTCACCCAGCCGACCATGTACAAGAAGATCGCCGAACACCCGACGACCTGCGAAATCTATGGCAACAAGCTGATCGCCGAAGGCGTCCTTAGCCAAGAGGACCTGGATCAGGCGAAAGCCGACGTCAAAAAGGAACTCGACGATGCCTTCGAGGCGGCGGCCAGCTACAAGGTCAACAAGGCGGATTGGCTGGACGGCGCCTGGGAGGGGCTGTCGGTGGCGTCCGGCGACGCCCGGCGCGGCGAAACCGGCGTTTCCATGGAGCGCCTGAAAGAGATCGGCCAGGCCCTGACCCGCATTCCCGATAACTTCAACCTGAACAAGAAAATCGTCCGTCAGCTAGAAGCCAAGCGCAAGATGATCGATTCCGGCAAAGGCATCGACTGGACGACGGCCGAGGCGCTGGCCTTCGGGACGCTGCTGCTCGAAGGCCATCCGGTGCGCCTGTCCGGACAGGATTCCGGCCGCGGCACGTTTTCACAGCGTCATTCGGTGCTCGTCGATCAAACCAACGACGAACGCTATATCCCGCTTTCCAACCTGCGCTTCGGGCAATCGCCGTTCGAGGTCCTGGACAGCCCGCTTTCCGAGGCCGGAGTTCTTGGTTTCGAGTACGGCTACAGCCTGTCCGAACCGCAGATGCTGATTTTGTGGGAGGCCCAGTTCGGCGACTTCGCCAACGGCGCCCAGGTGGTGATCGACCAGTTCGTTTCGTCGGGCGAGCACAAATGGCTGCGCATGTCGGGCCTGGTGATGCTGCTGCCGCACGGCTTCGAAGGCCAGGGGCCGGAACACTCCTCGGCCCGGCTTGAACGCTACCTGCAACTGTGCGCCGAAGACAACATGCAGGTCTGCAACTGCACCACGCCGTCCAACTATTTCCACGTCCTGCGCCGCCAGTTGCGCCGCGATTTCCGCAAGCCCCTGGTGCTGATGACTCCCAAATCGCTGCTCCGCCATAAGGGCTGCGTTTCCGAGCTCAAGGACATGGCCGAAGGCACCACCTTCCACCGGGTGCTCTGGGACGAAGGCAACGTGCTGGCCGACGACAAGATCAGGAAATTGGTGCTGTGCTCCGGCAAGGTCTATTTCGACCTCTTGGAGGAACGCGAGAGGCGCAAGCAGAAAGACGTCTACATTCTTCGGGTCGAACAGTTGTTCCCGTTCCCGAAGAAGGCACTGAGCGAGGAAATCGGCCGCTTCAAGTACGTCGAGGAAATCGTCTGGTGCCAGGAAGAGCCGCGCAACATGGGATCGTGGAGCTACATCTTCGAGCCCCTGGAAGAGACCCTCATTGAAATCGGCGCGCCGGTGACCCGGCCGGCCTATGCCGGGCGGGCGGCGGCGGCGGCGCCGGCGGCGGGGACCATGAAACGGCATCTCGTGCGCCAGGAAAGACTGGTCGACGAGGCCCTGACCATCGGCAAGGCGCCGAATAAAAAGACGGCTAAAGCCAAGACCAAGAAATAGAAGAGGCGGGGACGGGCTTAAAGCCCGGACAGGGACATAATTAAGGGCCGGTTTCGGAAAACATGAGAGATCGAGGGTAAAACATGGCTGTTGAAATCAAGGTTCCCGCGCTGGGCGAATCGGTGACCGAAGCGACCGTCGCCAAGTGGTTCAAGGCCGCCGGTGACGCCGTCGCCGTCGACGAGGCCCTGGTCGAACTGGAGACGGACAAGGTCACCGTCGAGGTCAACTCGCCGGTCGCCGGTGCGCTCAAAAGCATCTCGGCGGGGGAAGGGGCGGAAGTCCTGGTCGGCGCGCTGCTGGGCGTCATCGACGAAGGCGCCGCCGGCAAGTCCACCGGGGCCGCAGCCCCGGCCCCCGAAACCAAGGAAGAAGCCCCGGCCGCCAAGGAAGAGGCCGCCCCGGCGCCAACTCCGGCCCCCGAACCGGCTCCCGCGCCCGCTCCTGCGCCCGCCCCGGCACCCGCCCCGGCCCCGGCCGCCGCCGTGCCCGCCGCCAAGCCCCTGTCGCCGGCGGTGCGCAAGCTGGTCGAGGACAGCAATCTTGATGCTTCGGTCATCCCGGCCACCGGCAAGGGCGGCCGCCTGACCAAGGGCGACGTCCGGGACTTTATCGCCCAAGGCGGCGCGCCTGCTGTTGCTCCCATCGGCGCGCCCGCCGCCGCACCGGCCGGCCCCCTGCCGCCGCGCCCCGAAGACCCGCGCGAGGAACGGGTTAAGATGACCAAGCTGCGCAAGATCATCGCCTCTCGTTTGAAGGAGGCCCAGAACACCGCCGCCATGCTGACGACCTGGAACGAGGTCGACATGGGCGCGGTGATGGATTTGCGCGCCACCTACAAGGACGCCTTCGAGAAGAAGCATGACACCCGGCTCGGCTTCATGTCGTTTTTCGTCCGCGCCGCCTGCATCGGGTTGAAGGAATGGCCGGCGGTCAACGGCGAAATCTACGGCGACGAGATCATCTACAAGAACTACTACAACATCGGCGTCGCCGTCGGCTCGCCCAAGGGCCTGGTGGTGCCGGTGCTGCGCGACGCCGACAAGATGAGCTTCGCCGAAATCGAAGGCACCATCGGGGATTTCGGCCGCCGCGCCCGGGACGGCAAGCTCGGCATCGACGAGATGTCGGGCGGCACGTTCACCATCTCCAACGGCGGCGTTTTCGGGTCGCTGAATTCAATGCCGATCCTGAACGTGCCGCAGTCGGCCATTTTGGGCATGCACAAGATCCAGAAACGCGCCGTCGTCGTCGGTGACGAGATCGTCATCCGGCCGATGATGTATCTGGCGCTTTCATACGACCACCGTATCGTCGATGGACGCGAGGCGGTTTCCTTCCTGGTGCGCATCAAGGAGTGCATCGAGGACCCGCAGCGCATCCTGATCGACGTTTAAGGCAGGGACGGAGAACCCATGAGCGATCCTTATGACCTGGTCGTCATCGGCGGCGGCCCCGGCGGCTACGTCGCCGCCATCCGGGCGGCGCAACTGGGCCTCAAGACCGCCATCGTCGAGAAACGCGGCGCCCTGGGCGGCACCTGCCTGAACGTCGGGTGCATCCCGTCCAAGGCCTTGTTGCAGTCGTCCCACCACTACCATATGGCGTCGGAGGAATTCAGCCACCACGGCATCAAGGTCAAGGGACTCGCGGTCGACCTCAAGGCCATGATGGGGCGCAAGGATACGGTGGTCCAGGAGCTGACCCAGGGCGTCGAGTTCCTGATGAAGAAGAACAAGATCGATTACGTCGCCGGCGAAGGCACCATCACGGCCGCCGGCGAAGTGACGGTGAAAGGCGCCAAAAAGGGGGCCAAGAAACAGGTCCTGAAAACCGAGAACATCC
>JADFNT010000148.1 GCA_022563215.1 Pseudomonadota bacterium | reverse complement strand
CTGGTATTAGTAAATGAACCTTTACATTATTCTTTTGACCAAACCGGTAGCACCGCCTAACTGCCTGATAAAACGCCTCGAATTTAAAGTCATAAGAGCAGAATATCATATTATGACAGTTCTGATAGTTCATGCCGAAGCTGGCTATGCTTGTCTTTGTTACCAGAACACGATAATCATTACGCCCAAATCCTAGTAACTTTTCAGCTTTATATTCTGGTTTATCAGATCCCTGAACATTAAACCCGTCTACCAATTTCCCTAGTCTATCAGTTTCAGCGTTTTGCAATCCCCAGATTATCCATTGTTCATCATTTGAGCTTATCAACTCAATAGCCTTATCAATTCGATCATCAAGCGACCTCCTTAGATCCTTATTGAGTTCCGTTGCGCTTACCGCCACATCACCGAATAATGTCATGGTATTATTTTCAACAGGTATTATATGCTCGATAAATTCAATCTCAGGTAAATCAAAACCTTTCATTTCAAAACCTAACGTAGATGGATTATCTAACGATATAGACCATGTACACACATACTGCCAGAAGTCATCCTGTGCGTGTTTTCTGAGCCTCCATTTAGATGTTTCGCCACCATCATGTACAAAATACATTGCAAGCATTTCAAGATATGTCATGCATCCTATAAATTCACTATGCTGACCCAGCTCCATGTGATCATTCGGGCTAGGAGTTGCCGTACATAGTAGTTTATATGGTGTTTCTTTGAATGTGTCTATCAATAATCTGGATAACTTACCATCACGACCCTTTAAAATACTGGATTCATCCAATACTATTCCGGCAAATGGTGACGTATCAATGTTTTTTAGTTGCTCATAGTTGGTAATATATATCCTTTGGTAAAATTCATCTTCCATTGAATCAGCAAAAGGATTTGACGATTCTGTATATTTCCAAATCTTAATACCGAACTTTTTACCCTCTTCTATTGTTTGCCCAGATACCGCCAATGGTGCAAGAATAAGCACTGGTCTTTTGGTGTGCTTAACTACCTGGTTTGCCCAAGATAATTGCATGATAGTTTTACCTAATCCACAATCAGCAAATATAGCAGTTTTACCCTTTTTCAAAGTCCATTGCACTATTTGTTTTTCAAACGGGTATAAAATATTATTAATTTCAGATAATTTAATATTAATCCCTGAATTTTTATTCTGTAAAACTTTAGTATTTAAAAAATCCTTATATTTCAATGATCTTATAAGGCTTCATTCTGGTATAATATTTGCGTTTCAATCCGGGAAAGACACAACAAGGTCTTGATGGCCCTCCGAGGGCATGCAAAAGACTGAAAAAAACGGATCGAATACCATGCCGAAGCCTCGTAACTCCGCCGCCCCTTTGTTCCGGCTCCCGGAACTGTATCGCCTGTTGGCGGTCCTCATGGTCGGCCTGGCCCTTGTCCTGGGAACGGCGGCCAAGACGGCGATCGAGATCGGCACCACGGTCAAGGTCGTCAACTTGGTCCGCGCCAAGATTCTCAACCGGCGGCTGAAACTGGGCGACAACGTCGTCTACCAGGAGACCGTCAGCACCGGCAAGGCCAGCGCCGTCGATATCCTCCTGATCGACGAATCGACCCTGATCATGGGCGAATTGTCGGAAATGATCCTCGACAGCATGGTCTACAATCCCAACCGGGGCGTCGTCGAAGGGACCATCACGGTGGTCAAGGGCATTTTCCGGTTCTCGACTGCGGGGGTAAAGATGGACGTCACCATCAATACCCCGGTGGCGAGCATCGGCGTCCGCGGGACCGAGTTCGATGTTCTGACCAAACCGACCGAAACCGAGATCGCCGTCCACGAAGGCACCATCGAGGTCACGTCCGCCGCCGGCACCCAACGCGTATCGCGTGGTCAGGTCTATAGCGTCAACGCCCAGGGCGTCGGCGAGTTCAAGGCCGAACCGTCGCCGGAAATGAAGGAATCGACGGCGCTGATGCTGACCCTGGTCGCCAACCAGGGCTCGCAAGAGGCGGCAACCCAGGCCAGACAACAGCCCCAATCCCGGGCCCAACCCGAATCCCAATCCCAGGCCCAAATCCAGACCGCGGCGCTGCCGCCCAGCGCCAGCCTCGCCTTCCAAAAGGCCGTGGCCGGCAAGAACAAGGAAAACCTGCTTTACATGGATTTGGCCGGCGGCCGGTTGGTGATCGAGTTGAGGCCCGACCTGGCGCCACGCCATGTCAGCCGGATCAAGGAACTGGCCCGCCAAGGCTTCTACGACGGGTTGAACTTCCATTTCGTGCGCCGGGGCTATGTCGCCGAAACCGGCGACCCCACCGGCACCGGCACCGGCGGTTCCGGCCTCACCCTGAAGGCGGAATTTTCCGACGTACCGTTCGAACGCGGCACGGTCGGCATGAGCCGCGAAAAGGACGACCCCGACAGCGCCGACAGCCAGTTCTTCATTGCTCTCGACCGGGCGGCGAACCTGGATGGTAAATATACCGTGATCGGCAAGGTCATTCACGGTCTGGAACTGGCCGACAGCCTGAACACCGGCCGCCCGCCCAAGACCCCGGATAAAATCGTTCAATTCCGGGTCGGCGCCGACGCCAAGTAAGACCCAGAAGCAAGGCCCCTGGGAGTCATGGCAGCCCCCTAACGTGGTTTCGGTTAGGGGGCTGACTTTAAGGCGGCGGACCGGATGCCCGCCTTGACCGAAGTCAAATCCTTATAATCCCGCCGGAACGGTTCCGCCGGGCCGTTGGCGACGCGCTCCTAACCGGAAACCTCGCAACGCCGTCGTAGGGGTACTATTTAGGTGATACAGGCCACTAGAACTCGATGATCGCCGATTGCAAGGCCAGCAAGAACACCGCCAGCATGTAAAACAGCGTCCCCAGGCCGATAAAGAAAAACACGTTGGCGATGGTGCGCAGCGGGTACTTGTGGCGCTCCTGGGCCCGGCGCTCGGCGTTGCGCTTTTCCTCGCCGCCGACGACGGTGATGTAAAACTTAGCTTTGAAAAAAGGCACCGTGAAGCGGATATTAACCGGCGGACGCTTCCACGACGGATTTCCCACGGCTTCGTGGATGGCTTTCTTTTGTTCGCTCGACAGCGTGTCCATCACCCATTCGGGCAGGCGCTCGAAAAGCCAGTTGGCCTGGGCCGCCTCCGCCGCCGTTTCCGGCGTCAGAACTTCGTCCTTGGCCGCCATTAAGACATCCTCCTGGTTGGCCGCAGTTTAGCCTCTCAAGAACGGTTTGCCCAAGACCTCGGTGGGGGGATTATTCTTTAAAATTTACGAAACCATTGAAAAAATTGAATAATGGTCTAGCCTTTTTAATATAATTACGATCTCCCGCCCCCATGTGGAGGAAGAAATGCCGAGCGCCGCCGAACGCCAAAAAGCCGGTCTTTTGAAGAAAGCCGTGCAGGAAAGCCGCAAACGCCTGGGCAAAAATGCCCAAAGCCGTTTCGGTCGCTTTATCGACGCCTATTACGCCAACGTTCCGCCCCAGGATATCGGCGAAAGCGACCCGGTAACGCTGTTCCAGCTATCCCACGGGCATTGGAAACTCGGCGCCGCCCGCGCCAAAGGAAAGCCCTTGATCCGGGTGTTCAACCCCGACCCCAAGAAGGACGGCTGGCGCTCTGACCGCACGATCATCGAAATCATCAACGACGACATGCCGTTCCTGGTCGATTCGGTGACCGCGGAACTGAACCGCCAGAACCTGATCGTGCGTCTGGTCATCCACCCGATCCTGAAGGTCCGGCGCAACAAAGCGGGGAAGCTCCTCGATATCCTGAAAGGCAGCCAGAGGGCGGATGACTCGGTCGCCGAATCGTTCATGCATCTCCAGGTTTCACAGCTTTCCGGCCGCCGCCTGAAAGGGATCGAAACCGGCATTCGGAAGGTCTTGAGCGATGTTCGCGTGGCGGTCAAGGATTGGCGCCCCATGCGCGAGAGATTGGCGTCGCTGATCGCCGAACTTGAAACGGCGCCTAAAGGCGTCCCCCCGGAAGAGGCGGAAGAGATAAGGGAGTTCCTAGGCTGGATTCGCAACAACCAGTTCACTTTGCTGGGATACCGCGAATTTCGCTACAAGGGCCGCGGCAAAAAAACCACGGTCGACGTCGAAAAGAAATCCGGCTTAGGGATCCTCCGCGACCCGAATTTCATCGTCTTCAAGGAATTCAGGGAACTCAAAACAGCGTCCCGAGATGTAAGGGAATTCATCGAATCCCCGGACCTGTTGTTGGTGACCAAGACCAACCAAAAATCGACCATTCATCGGTCCGTGCATATGGACGCCATCGGCATCAAGCGGTTCGACGCCAGGGGCCGGGTCATCGGTCAGCGCCTTTTCGTCGGGTTGTTTACCTCCGTTGCCTACAGCCGCAGCCCCCGCGATATACCCATGCTGCGCCGGCGGCTTGACAAAACGCTGGAAAGGGCCGGCTTCCCTTCCGGCAGCCACGACAGCAAGGCGCTGATGAACATTCTGGAAACCTTTCCCCGCGACGAATTGTTCCAGATTTCGGATGATAGGCTGTTTGAAACCAGCCTCGGCATCCTGCACCTGCAGGACCGCCAGCGGGTGGCGCTGTTCATCCGCAGCGACCATTTCGAACGCTTCATGTCGTGCCTGATCTACGTGCCCCGGGACCGCTATTCCATGGCCCTCCGCCACGACCTGCAGGACATTTTGTGCGAGTCCTTCAATGGCGAGGTTGCCGCCCACCACGCCGAGCTCGGCGATTTGCCCTTGGCCCGGCTGCACGTGATTATCCGCACCACCCCGGGGAAGATCCCGCCCTATGACTCGGCCAAAATCGAAGCCCGCTTGATCCAGGCGTCCCGGTCCTGGTCGGACCGGCTTTCCGACGCCCTGATCGAGGCCCACGGCGGGGAGAAGGGCCTCGATCTGCTTCACCGTTATGCCGACGCCTTCGATGCCGGCTACCGGGAAAGCCACGACGGCGCCCGGACCCTCCAGGACATCGACATCATTGAAGACGTGCTGGCTACCGGCGCCATCGGCCTTCACATCTACCGGCCGCCCGAGGATCCGGAAACGCAAATCCGCTTCAAGGTTTTTCACCCGGACCGGCCGATTCCGTTGTCGGACGTGTTGCCGCTGTTCGAGCACATGGGCTTCAAGGTGATGGTCGAATTGGAACACGAGGCGACCATCGAGGATGGCGAAAAACGGAAAATATTGATCCACGATTTCGGATTGCAATCCCGGGACGGCTCGGGCGTCG
>JADFNT010000147.1 GCA_022563215.1 Pseudomonadota bacterium | reverse complement strand
CGAAGCGGCGCCCGAGGCGATGGAAAAGCCCGACCCCGTGACCCTGGAGCGGATCGCGGCGCTGGCCGCCGATAGGGGCCGGGACCGGCTGCACCGTTTCCTCACCGGCGACGTGCGGTTGACCCGCTTCGAGCCGGGGCGGATCGAGTTCAACACCCGCGCCGGGGCATCGGGGGACATGGTTCAAGCCCTTCGCGAGTTCCTCAACAGCGCCACGGCCCGGTCCTGGACGGTGACCGTTTCCAACGAAGCCGGGGCGCCGACCCTGGAACAGCAGCAACAGGGGGGAGCCAGGGACTTGAAGGCCGAGGCCGCCGGCCATCCCCTGGTCAAGGCGGTGTTGGAAGCCTTTCCCGGCGCCACCATCGAGGAAGTCCGCCCGGCGCCGGAGCCGGAACCCGGGCAAGGCGTCGCCCATGAAAGCGAGGAAGACCGGGACGGCGGCTGACGGGCCGCCCCCGCCACCCGGACATCAGAGCGGGCTCAGAGAGTAAACGCGTTCCCCGACGCCTGGCCCCAGGCTTCCATGAAGTCGTTCAGGTAGGGCCTATCCCCGGATTCCTGTTCGATCATCGCCACGATATCGGCGATGGCGGCGTTGTAGCCGTCGATGCCGATGGTGCCGCGGTGCATCATCAGCCGGAGATAGACCAGATAGGTCGTCAGCACGTCGGTCTCGCAGTAATGGCGGACGTCCTCGATCCGGCCTTCGTCCACCAGCCCGGCGACTTCCGAGCCGGAAATCCCGAACTTGCCCGGAAGGCCCAGCACGGCGGAGACCTCGTGCAGGCTGACCCGGGCCGAGGCGCCGTAATCGGACAGCACGTCGAGCAAATCGCAATGCCAGTCCGTCGCATAGCGCTGGGTGTAGCTGTTCCACTTGTCGCCGGCACCATAGAGCCAGGGTGCGGAAACGCCGTTCACCATGGCCCGGTATTTGAGCACCGGCAGGTCGAAGCCGCGCCCGTTGAAGCTGACGAGCCTGGGCTTGAGGCGCTCGAAATAGCCGAAAAAGCCCTGCAAAAGTTTTTTCTCGTCAAAACCCGCCTCGCCGCCGGAGCGCAGTTCGCGCAATAAATAGGCTTCCTGGTTGCCGTCGCGCTCGATCTCGGCTTCCAGGAAGCTGATCGCCACGACTTTGTGAAAAGGCTGGCGCGGGAAGGCGTTCTTGCCGCCGGTTTTTTCCAGGTGATAACGCTCCAGTTCCCGGCGGCGGGCGGCCACGTCGGGGTCGTCGAACCCCGTCAGGTTGGGAACGGCGTCGGTATCGGGCACGGTTTCGATATCGAAGACGAAGAGACTTTGGTGCTCCATGGCCCGAGTGTTATACACTGAGGACCGCCCCCGGCCCATAGGATCCGACAAACCCCAACCCTTTCTTGGCAAAGAGACAGTGACCCATGACAAACCTCGGAAAAATGATGAAACAGGCCCAGGAGCTCCAGGGCCGGATGGCCGAAATTCAGGAGCAACTGGCGCAACTGGAAATCACCGGCGCCGCCGGCGGCGGCAGGGTCGAAGTGACCCTGAACGGCAAGGGCGAGGCCAGGAAGTTCAAGATCGACCCGGCGGCCGTCAGTTCTGAGGAGACGGAGATGCTGGAAGACCTTCTCCTCGCCGCCTTCAACGACGCCAAGGGCAAGCAGGAACAGGCGATGCGCGAGAAAATGTCGGCCTTGACCGGCGGCCTGCCGCTGCCGCCGGGGATGGCGCTTCCTTTCTAGGGCCGGGACGGGTTTGAACCGTTGAGGGCCAGGACATGGTTTCCGCCGATATCGAACGCCTGATCGGGCTGTTGGCCAAATTGCCGGGGCTCGGGCCCCGCTCGGCGCGCCGCGCCGTGCTGCACCTGATCAAGCGCCGCGAATCCCTGGCCCAGCCGCTGGCCAAGGCGCTGGCGGAAACCCTCGACAACATCAAGACGTGCTCGCGGTGCGGCAACCTGGACAGCCAGGACCCCTGCGCGCTGTGCCGGGATCCGAAGCGCGACGGGTCGGTGATCTGCGTCGTCGAGGACGTCGCCGACCTGTGGGCGCTGGAGCGCTCGGCCGCGTTCCGGGGCCATTATCACGTTCTCGGCGGCACCCTGTCGGCGCTCGACGGCATCGGGCCGGAGGACCTGAACATCCCGGGCCTGCTGGCCCGGGTCAACGAGCACGGCGTCAAGGAAGTCATTCTGGCGACCAGCGCCACCGTCGACGGCCAGACGACGGCGCATTTCCTTGCCGACAAGCTGGCCGGCACCAAGGCCAAGATTACCGAGCTGGCACACGGGGTGCCGGTCGGCGGCGAGCTCGATTACCTGGACGACGGCACGCTCAGCACGGCGCTCAGGGACCGCCGGCCGGTGTAGGGAGGCGGCGCCGGCGCTTGCCACCCCGGAACCCGCTCCGAAACCGGCCCGGAACCCACAAGCCCTTGATCGCAAAGGAAACCTGTTCCGCCCCGGAATCAGCCCTGGAATCCAGGGGTGGGCATCGGTGGACATCGGTCGGCATTCGGTGTGCAAACGGTGGGCATCGGGTGGACATTGGGTGGACATTGGGTAGACATTCGGTGGTTATCGGGTGGTTTTTTAAAACCTTTCGGCGGTTGGCAGGCAAAAGAACGCAAGCGTCTCTATTCGCCCCCGAGACGTGGGTTGGCGTGGGAGTTAAAGTTATTCACCATGTCAAAGAGCGATATTGATAAAAAGAACAGATATAGAACATAAGCCTGTCCGCAGGGTTTGTCAATGGGGGGCTGGCTTTACCATCGCACCAACTATCCGGTTCCTGTTTTGACTGTTATCAACAGAAACCTAGAATAACGTTGGTTTTTTAGACCTTCCGTAAACGGCTCAAACTTGAAGGGGGGCTGGTGACGAAAATTCCCAGTGGTTCGGTCGGCTTGACAAAGACGGGCCGGAAAGGAATTTCACCGCTCCGACGGCATGAACAAAACCCCTAACCCGGATTCGATCAATACCCCGGAGGAAGCTTTTGAGCGCATGCAACAGGAATTGCAGGCCGGAAATTCCGACAACGCCATTGTCATCGCCGACCGGTTGATCCGGCTGGCCCGCGAAAACCTACTTTCCATTCGCGAACCCTTGATCGATGCCGTTTCCCGCGATTTGCAAAATGGCAGGTTGCGCCAACGTATCTGGGAAATCGACAAGGCGGCGGGTTATCACAACACCTATTTTTCCCAATCCGGGCAGGACCGGTTCATCGAAAAAAATTTATTCGATGGAAAAACGGACGGCGTGTTCGTCGATATCGGCGGCTATGACGGCATCAACGGAAGCAACACTCTGTTTTTCGAAAAATTCCGCCATTGGAAGGGAATCTGCATAGAGGCCAGTCCGATGCAATTCGGAAAAATGGCCCAATCCCGTACGGCGGAGTGCCTGAATATTGCCGTCTCGAACTTTGAAGGCGAAGCCCTGTTTTTTGAAATCACCAAGGGCTTTGACCAGATGAGCCGCCTCAGGGAGGACTTGCAGCCGGAATTTCTCGATAACCTGGAAAAAATGAACAAAGGCAAAGAGGCCGAAAGCCAAGACATAACGGTGAAAGTTACGACATTCGACAAAATCGCCAAGGAACGAGACCTGACCCATGTCGATTATTGTTCCATCGATGTCGAAGGATCCGAGATCAAGGTCCTTCAAGGCATCGATTTCGATTACACCGACATTCGCGCCTTTTCGATCGAAAATCCGTCTTCCCAGCCCGATAACTTCAAGCTCGTAAGGGATTTCATGAGTGACCGCGGTTATCAATTGGTCGGGTCTCTCGGCGTCGATGATATTTTCGCCAAAGGGTGACGGAAAAGGGCACCCTTGAAACGCGCAATCCTCACGGCCATCCTGATGATCGCGCTGTCGTCACCCGGCGGGGCCGATTTCCAGGCCGGTCAAGTGTCTTTAAAGTACGGCCTGATCTTAGTGACGATAAGTTGCTTAAGTTGGCAAAGGCAGTGCATGGACCTTTTGGAGGCGGTGTCTAACCCGAATCCTAATGTCCGCTTATGGCTATTAACGGACATTCAACCGCCTAGTGATTTTCGTCCGCTTCACCCCCGAAAGCAGACATTCCGTTATTCGATCCGGGCGGAAAGCAGACCCTTTGAGTGAATGAACCGATTTTTGAGTTTATGGGCTGGCTTAAATACGACCACTCGACGTGCGGAAATCGCACCTTAATTTCCGTCCGAGGAAACTACATTTACCCCGCCGCCATCCGATGGCTCGCCCGGATCAATGAGTGCGCGCAAAATCCCGCATGATACCGATTTCCAACTGAGCTTCATCAAGCTGGTTTTTGACGATATCGCCGATGCTGACCATTCCCTTCAGTACGCCGCCTTCCACCACCGGAACGTGGCGCACACGTTTGAAGGTCATTTGGCGCATGACGCTTCTGACGTCATCATCCATCTTGCAGGTATGGGCCTGGGACATGATCTCTTCGACTTTCTGGTTGAGGGTCGTGGCCCCGTGCGTGGCCATGGCGTGGAGGACGTCGCGCTCGGTAATGATGCCGACGAGGTCCCCGGTTGGCCCGCAGACCAATATTGCTCCGATCTTCTTTTCCTTGAACGTGCGGATGGCGGTTTCCACGCTGTCGTGGGGTTTCATGGTAATGGCGGAGCCACTCTTCTTTCGCAGAATTTCAGATACAAGCATCATTCCACTCCTTGCCGTCCGGCCGGGTCGAGACGCGCCTAACCGGACACGGAAACCAACCCGAAGCACTCGGATTCATTGGAAAGGCCTATGCGGAGTGTACCGGACTCCCACCGGTGGCGCGTTGATTCCCTGTGTCTCGAGCGATTGACCCATGGGGGTCCGGCTTCAAATCCGGCGGGCGCCTCAATCATCCGTCCCACCGTCTCGGGCGGCGGAAAAACCGCGTCCCCGGAGCCACATATCCTGACGAGGCCCGCCCCAATTTTCCGGCCTCCATATGCTTAATTCTACCACGAAACGGCCTGTTTCCCAACGCTGGCGGCTTGGGTCCGCTTCTGGCTATGAGCGGAAGTGACGGACGCTCCGCCGGAGGCCTGCTTTCAGGCGCTTGAGCTAACATCGGTGCGGCAAGCTGGCCGGAGTGCGCTTTAGACCTCTTTCAGCCGCGGCCGGGGCGATTCGAGGGTTCCGGGGGCGTTGGGGATTTTGGGGGAATCTTCCTCTTCCAACTGGACATCTTCGATTTTCTGCCCGCGGCCGGTGATTTTGCCGCTCGAAATGGCGATTCCCTCGATATCCTCGCCGGCCTGCCGG
>JADFNT010000146.1 GCA_022563215.1 Pseudomonadota bacterium | reverse complement strand
GGCGGTGACCTGCATCTCGGCCCCGAGCCAGAAACCGGCGGCCAGGACCACCCCGGCGCAGGCGGCATGGCGGCCAGGGGAACCGGTGGGGCCGCTTCCGGTCAACGCATGAACGCTAAACCCGATCGCCAGCACCGCGATCAACCCGAACAGCATGTGGTGATCGGCGTGGCCGAGGGTGGCGTAACCCAGGACCCCGAACTGCACGGCGGTCAGGGCGCCGGCGATCAGGGCCCCGGCGCGGCCGATCAGCGGCCGTGCCGCCCATGCCACCGCCGCCGCCGTGAACAGGTGCAGGATCGGGCTGATGACGGCGCCCGACCAGTAAAGCGCCGCCTTGACCCCGAGCGCCGGCATCAGCGGCAGCGCCAGGGCGATCAGCAGCATGTCGAACAGCCGCGACCAGTGCAGCGCCCCGCCATAGGGCCAGTTGGCCCGGGGCAGGCTGGAATCGAACCAGGCGCCGGTCTCCAGCAACCTTTCGACGCGGACCAGCCGCGCATAGCCGTCGCTGTCGACCAGGTTGCCGTAGGCGACGACCGTATCGCCCAACAGCCACCAGAAGACGTGGACCATGGCGACGAAGCCGATGACCGCAGCCAGCGGCCAGGCGGCGGCCTTTTCCGGCTTGCCCGGGCCCGGCTTGCTCAGCTTCGTCGTATCGGTTTCGGCTGCGGCCACGGTCTGTCCCCGGTTTTGTCGGTGTGACGCCATGTTAGTGCAAACCGGGGACAGCGGAAACGCAAAGGATTACAAGGGTTCCCCAGGGGCGTGGCGAAAAAACGCAACGATTTCTTAGGGGTTACCAGCATAGTTTTGATTCAATTGAGGGAATCGGATAAAAACGCCCGATTCATCAGGCCAGAAAACCAACGCGGGAGAATTCCGCATGCTCTTGAGGGGACTGTTGTTCGCGGCGGCGCTGGTTGCCGGCGTCGCCGCATCCGCCGGAGTCATCCTGATCGACCCGGACACGCTCGTTAACCGGGACGCCGAGGGCGAAACCCTGTCCCTGGCGCCGATTTCGCTCGGCAATCCGACGACCGCGGCGAAGCTGACAACGCGGCGAAGGGAAACGCCAAGGAACGGCGCCCCAGGGGCGTTACAAGGGGCATTCACGGGCGCGGTGACGGCGCTGCCCGATCTCAAGGTCCCGCTCCGCGTCGGCCGGGGCGATACCCTGGCCGGAATGCTGACCGGCGCCGGCGTTTCCGCCGCCGACGCGCAAGGCGCCATTTCAGCCCTGTCGAAGCATTTCAACCCCCGGCGCATCAGGCGCGGCCAAACGGTCTCGGTCCTGTTCACGCCGCCGGCCATGGGTTCGCCGGAAGCCGACCGGCCGGAGCCGGGGAAGTTCCTGGGCTTCGTGGTGGAACCCGACTACGACACCGTCATCCGCGTCGAAAAGACCGCCGAAGGGGCCTTCAGCGCGGCGAAGATCAAAAAAACCCTGACCCAGGCCCCGGCCCGGGCCGGGGGCGTCATCCGCACCAGCCTCTACGTCGCCGGGCGCAAGGCCGGGATTCCCCGCCGGGTGCTGGCGGAATTGATCCGCGCCTATTCGTGGGACGTCGATTTCCAGCGCGACATCCGCGCCGGCGACCGTTTCGAGGTCTTGTACATGCGCTTTTTCGACGGCCCAGGGGGCAACAAGGGGAACGACAAGGGGCGGCTCGTCTACTCGGGCCCGATCCTGTATGCGGCGTTGACCCTATCGGGCAAGCGCTATCCCATTTACCTGCACGCGACGAAAGACGGCAACAGCGATTATTTCGACGACAAGGGCCAATCGGCCCGCAAGGCGCTGATGCGCACCCCCATCGACGGGGCCAGGCTGTCGTCCGGCTTCGGCCGCCGCCGGCATCCGATCCTGGGTTACACGAAACTGCACCGGGGCGTCGATTTCGCCGCCCCCCGGGGGACGCCGATCTATGCCGCCGGCAACGGCGTGGTGGTACAGTCGGGGCGCAACGGGGCGTATGGAAAGTACGTCCGTATCCGCCACAACAGCCGCTATTCGACCGCCTATGCCCACATGCGGGTCATCAATCGCAGCGCCCGGCGCGGCAAGCGCGTCAAACAGGGCCAGATCATCGGCACTGTCGGCTCGACGGGGCGGTCCACCGGCCCGCACCTGCACTATGAAATTCTGGCCGGCGGGGTCAGGACCAATCCGATGAAGGTGAAAATGCCGTCGGGGCGGAAGCTCAAGGGCGAGGCGCTGGAGGATTTCCAGGTCGCGCGCGCCGTCATCGACGGCAAGTTCGCCGCCCTCGAACCGGAAACCAAGGTCGCCGCAGCGGGCAAATGACCGACATCCGCCCCGCCACCGCCGACGACTGGCCCGGCGTCAGCTCGTCGGTTTCAGCGACTTCCAGTAATCGGTGTTCAGGTCCTTGAGGAACCAGTCGTGGGCATTGCCGAGGCAACGGCGCATCGGGAAGCTGCCCGGCAACAGGGCGTTTTCCCGGCAATAATCGACGTAACGGCGGTTCAACGCCAGCGGTTCTCCGGTCAGTTCCTTTTCCGGGGCCAGCGCCTGTTGCCACAGGGCATTGCTTTCCTCGGCTGAAATCGACCCCTTGTTCGGCAGCCGGTTGATGATCCGGCTGGTCAGGCGGACCATGGCCATGTTTTCGCCGTTCCGGGCCGCCCAGTAGCCGCCGGTGGTTTTGACCTCGCTGAGCGCCAGCGCCACGTCGGCGGCGGTTTGCGGCTTCGGATCGCCGGCCTCGGGCACCGGCAGCAAAATCGCCAGGCGCTCGACCTTGACCGTCAGCCGGGTCAGGCCGCGTTCCTTCAGCAACGCCGAGGGCACCGAAAACTTGAATGCCGAATGGCCGCGAAGGCTGTCGAAGCGCAGCAACTCCGGTGACAGCGCCACGGTGGTGCCGTCCTTGCGGGTGCCGGTGAAGGCGACGGCGGTCCGTTCCGGGCCATGCAGGCCATAGGCCGTGTCCCGGGACGGCGCTATGCGGCTTTGTTGCAGGCAGATGGTGGAAAATTCGGCCGAACAGCCGCCGGCGGCGCAGGCCAGTTCGACCTCTTCGCCGGTCGGAACGGCGGCGACGATCTGCGGCGCCGCCCAGGCGCTCCCGGGGGCGCCCCCGGCAACGAGAACGGCGGCGAAGACAAACGCGATGATTGGGATGATTGAGATGAGGCGGTATTGGGTCGGCATGACAGGCTCCCCCTAAAAGAATCGGACCGCCCATACTGTCACGCCCCGGCAACGCCGGTCAACGGGGCGGGGCGGCCGGGCCGTTCATGGGCCTGTTTCCTACCACAGCCGCCGGATACCGTAACCGTCGAACACCGTCTCGTTGCTGATCAGGGGCACGCCGAGGGCCTGGGCCTGGGCGATGAGCATGCGGTCGAAGGGGTCCCGGAGCGGCCCCGGCAGGCTTCCGGCCCGGGCGCCGTCGGCGAGGCTTATGGGAAGTTCCGTGAACCCCTGCGAGGCCATGCACCTGGCCAGGTCCGAGGCGACCTCGGCGGCGCCGGGAAGTTTTCCGATGCGCACCTTGGTGGCGATTTCCCAGGCCGAGGCGGCGCTGAGATAGACCACATTCTCTTCTTTGCCTATGAATTTGCGCGCCGGTTCGGAGAGTTTCGTGTCGCTTGCCAGCCACCAGAGAAAAGCATGGGTATCGAGGATGGCTTCCACGTCTCAGCCGCCGACGGTCACTGTTCCCAGGCGTCTAGTTCATCTTGCGGCAGCGGATCGAAGAACGAGTCGTCCACCCACACCTTGCCGCGCATCGCCCCGAACTCCCGTTTCGGCTTGGGTGCATCGACGGGCACCAACCGCACCATGGGTTCCTTGCCCCGGGCAATGATGATGTCCTCGCCGGCACAGGCACGTTTGATCAGCTTTGACAGGTGGGTCTTGGCGGCGTGGATGGTGGTCTGGAACATGGCGTCCTCAAATAAATTAGCTTAGTCTTTTTAGCTTAGCTAATTAAATTGAAGAATACAACCATTGTGCCAAATTTTGGGGATCCTCATCCTTCGACAAGCTCAGGATGAGGGCCTTATCCTGAAAAGCCCGCGCCCGCGGGCGTCTCGAAGGATGGGGAACGTCGAGAATTCCTAAGCCGCTTCCGCCTTCACCCCGTTGATGGTCAGGCCGTCCGGGCCTGCCGAGACCTTGACCTGTTCGCCGTCGGCGACCTTGCCGGCCAGGATCAGCCCGGCCAGCGGGTTCTGCAACGAGCGCTGGATGACCCTTTTCAAGGGCCGGGCGCCGTAGACCGGATCGTAGCCCTGATCGGCGAGCCAGGCGGCGGCGGCCTTGTCGAGCGTCAGGGTGATGTGGCGGTCGGCGAGAAGCGTTCGCAAATGGCCCAGTTGAATGTCGACGATGGCGTCCATGTGCTCGCGGAACAGGCGGTGGAAGAGCACCGTCTCGTCGAGCCGGTTGAGGAATTCGGGCCGGAAGGTGGAACGGACCACCTCCATCACCTGGTCCCGGACTTCCTCCGAATCGTGGCCTTCCTCCTGGTTCGCCAGGATGTCGCCGCCGAGGTTCGAGGTCATGATGATGAGGGTGTTGCGGAAATCGACCGTGCGGCCGTGGCCGTCGGTCAGCCGCCCGTCGTCGAGCACCTGCAAGAGGATGTTGAAGATGTCCGGGTGCGCCTTTTCGATCTCGTCGAACAGCACCAGTTGATAGGGCCGGCGGCGCACGGCCTCGGTCAGCGCCCCGCCTTCGTCATAGCCGACGTAGCCCGGCGGCGCGCCGATCAGCCGCGCGACGGCGTGTTTTTCCATGTATTCGGACATATCGACGCGGACCATGGCCGCCTCGTCGTCGAACAGGAACTCGGCCAGCGCCTTGCACAGTTCGGTCTTGCCGACGCCGGTGGGGCCCAGGAACATGAACGATCCGATCGGGCGCGACGCATCCTGAAGCCCGGCCCGGGCGCGGCGGACGGCGTCCGACACCACCTCCAGGGCCTCTTCCTGGCCGATGACACGGGCGCGCAGGCTGGCCTCCATGTGCAAAAGCTTCTCGCGCTCGCCCTCCAGCATCTTGTCGAGCGGGATGCCGGTCCAGCGCGACACGATCGCGGCCACGTGCTCGGAGGTGACGGCTTCCTCGACCATCAGGCCCCGGGTCTCGCCACCGTCTTGATCGGCGCCCTCGGCCTTGGCGATTTCGGCCTCGAGGCGCGGGATCAGGTCGTATTGCAGCTCACCGGCGTCCTCGAACTTGCCTTCGCGCATCGCCCTTTCGTGGGCGATTCGGGCGCGGTCGAGTTCTTCCTTGACCTTTGTTACGCGGGCCAAGGCGCCTT
>JADFNT010000145.1 GCA_022563215.1 Pseudomonadota bacterium | reverse complement strand
CCTTGCCGTCGTGGACGGTCCAGGCGCCCGGCTGCGGGTTGGTGCCGCGGATCAGGTTGTAGACCTCGTCCACGGGCTTCGCCCAGTCGATCTCGGCGTGTTCCTTCTTGCACCAGCTTTCATAGGTGGCGTCGTCATCGTTCTGCTTGATGTGCGGCGGATCGCCGGCCTTGACCAGGTCCACGGCCTCGAGCACGGCTTCGACGCCGAGCGGGAAGATCTTGTCGAAATAGACGCTGCCCAGGGTGTCGTCGGGGCCGACGTCGATTTCTTTCTGCAACAGGATGTCGCCTTCGTCCAAACCGTCGTCGGGCCAGAAGATCGTCAGTCCCGTCTTCGTCGCGCCGGCCATGATCGGCCAGTTGATGGAACTGGGCCCCCGGTGCTTAGGAAGAAGCGACGGGTGGAAGCAGATGGAGCCATGGGTGGGAATTTCGCGGGCCTCCTCGGGCACGAAGACAATCATAAAGGCCATGACCATGAGGTCGGCATTAAGCGCCCGCATCTCGTCCAGGACTTCCGCGTCCTTGTAATTGGGCGGCTGGATCAGGGTCAGCCCCTTCTCGATGGCGAATTCCTTTACCGGGTCGGCCGGCTTGCCTTCCTTGTCAGGCGCGCAATAGACGGCAACGATGTCGTCGCCGCGTTCCAGCATCGCTTCCAGGCAGGCCTTGCCGAAGGCCTGCTGGCCGTTGACGATGATCCGCATGTTTTATTCCTCCCTAGGACCGGCGCCGGGGGCCTAGATAGCCCCTTCTTCCCTGGCGTCCTTGATTTCCTGATCGCTCAAACCGACGATGTCCTTGAGGATTTCCTCGGTGTGTTCTCCCAAAAGCGGCGAGCGTTCGACATCGGTAGGCGAGTCCGAAAGCTTGATCGGGTTGCCGACCGTGAGGTACTTGCCGCGTTCGGGGTGGTCGACCTCGACCACGGTGCCGGTGGCCCGCAGCGAGGGCTCCTCGGCCAGTTCCTTCATCGACAGGATAGGCCCGCACGGCACGTTCAACGGGTTGAGGATTTCCAGGACCTCGAACTTGGTCTTGGTCATGGTCCATTTCTCGATTTCCTCGAACATCTCGTCGAGCTTCGGCAGCCGCGCCTCGGGGGTGTTCCATTCCGGGTCTTCCAGCCAATCCTCGTGACCGATGGTCTTGGCCAGCCCCTCGAACGAAGTCGCCTGGGCAATGACGTAGGAATAGGAGTCCGGGTCTTTTTCCCAGCCCTTGCACTTGACGATCCAGCCCGGCTGGCCGCCGCCCGACGCGTTGCCGGCCCTGGGCACCGCTTCGCCGAATTCCTCGTTCGGGTACTGCGGGTATTCCTTCAACGGCCCGTGGGCGAGGCGCTGCTGGTCGCGGAGCTTGACCCGGCACAGGTTCAATACCGCGTCCTGCATGGCGCATTCGACGCGCTGCCCGCGCCCGGAATGAGTGCGGTGATAAAGCGCCGCCAGGATGCCGGCGACAAGGTGAATGCCGGCTCCGGAATCGCCGATCTGCGAGCCGGTCACCAACGGCGGCCCGTCGAGCATCCCGGTCGTCGACGCCGAGCCGCCGGTGCACTGGGCGACGTTCTCATAGACCTTGCAGTCCTCGTAGGGCCCGGGGCCGAACCCCTTGACCGAGGCATAGATTATGCGCGGGTTGATTTCCTGGATGCGTTGCCAGCTAAATCCCATGCGGTCCAGCGCGCCGGGGGCGAAGTTCTCGACCATGATGTCGCATTCCTCGATCAGCTTGGCGAAAATCCTGGCGCCCGTTTCCGACTTGGGGTTGAGCGTGATCGAACGCTTGTTGTGGTTCAGCATGGTGAAATAAAGGCTGTCCACGTCGGCAAGGTCGCGAAGCTGGCCGCGGGTGATGTCGCCGACGCCGGGACGCTCGATCTTAATCACGTCGGCGCCGAACCAGCCTAGAATCTGGGTGCAGGTCGGGCCCGATTGCACGTGGGTCATGTCCAGGATGCGGACACCTTCAAGGGCTTTCATTGTGCGCTCCAGTTGGTGAGAGTTGATTTTATGCAGCTTCGTTATTTCTTGGAGACGACGCTTTGCGGGTTGAGATTGCCGATGCGGCCGCTTTCGGTGCCGGCCTTCTCGTCAATCACCGCGTTGACGAGGGTCGGCTTGCCGGAATCCATGGCCTCGTTCACGGCGCGGCTCAATTCATCTGGCGTTATCGCATAGACGCCGACGCCGCCGAACGCTTCCATCATCTTGTCGTAGCGGGAGTCTTTGACGAAGACGGTTGTCGCCACGTCCGAACCGCCGGAGGGATTGACGTCGGTTCCCCGATAGATACCGTTGTTGTTGAAGACGACCACGCAAACCGGAAGGTTGTACCGGCAGATCGTTTCAATCTCCATGCCCGAGAAACCAAAGGCGCTGTCGCCTTCAACCGCCAGCACGGGGTTGCCCGTTTCCACGGCGGCCGCGATGGCAGCGCCCATGCCGATGCCCATGACGCCCCAGGTCCCGACATCCAGCCGTTTGCGCGGCTGGTACATATCGATGATGCTGCGTGCGAAATCGAGCGTGTTGGCGCCTTCATTGACGAAGATGGCATCCGGCCGTTCTTTAATGATCGTGCGCAACGCACCGAGCGCGCCGTGGAAATCCATCGGCACGTTGTTGTTCCGCAGCTTCGGCGCCATCTTTTCGAGGTTAGACTGTTTCTTCGCGTTGACCGCCTCGGTCCACCCAACGGGCGGCGGCGCCCAGTCGCCACCCATGGCTTCATGCAGGGCCGAGACGCAGGAGCCGATATCGCCGACCACGGGGGCCGCGATTTCGACATTGCTGTCCATCTCCTTGGGCTCGATGTCGATCTGCACGAACTGTTTCGGCTTATCGCCCCAGGTCTTGCCCTTGCCGTGCGACAGGAGCCAGTTGAGGCGGGCGCCGATCAGCATCACCACATCGGATTCCTTCAGCACGAGCGAACGCGCCGGGCCCGCCGACTGCGGGTGGTTGTCAGGCAACAGTCCCTTGGCCATGCTCATGGGCAGATAGGGAATGCCGCTTTTCTCCACCAGCACGCGGATGTCGTCATCGGCCTGTGCGTAGGCGGCACCCTTGCCGAGGATGATCAGGGGCCGCTTGGCGCCCTTCAGCACCTCGAGCGCGCGCGCGACCGCTTCCGGCGCGGGTAACTGGCGCGGCGCGGCATCGGTGACCTTGACGAGCGATTTGGCGCCGGCTTCAATCTCCATGGTCTGACCCAGGAGTTGCGCCGGCAGGTCAAGATAGACGCCGCCCGGCCGGCCGGAAACGGCGGCGCGGATGGCGCGCGCAATGCCGATGCCGATGTCTTCGGCATGCAACACGCGGAAGGCGGCCTTACAGAGCGGCTTGGCGATGGCCAGTTGGTCCATTTCCTCGTAATCACCCTGTTGAAGATCGACGATCTCGCGCTCAGACGAGCCACTGATCAGGATCATCGGAAAGCAGTTGGTCGTGGCGTGGGCCAGTGCCGTCAATCCGTTAAGGAAACCGGGAGCCGACACCGTCATGCAGACGCCGGGTTTTTTCGTCAGAAAGCCGGCGAACGCGGCCGCATAGCCGGCGTTCTGTTCGTGCCGGAACGAGAGAACGCGCATGCCTTCGGCCTGCATATAACGGCCCAAATCCGTGATCGGAATGCCGGGCACGTTATAGATCGTGTTGATATCGTTGAGCTTGAGCGCATCAATGACAAGATGAAAGCCGTCCTTCAGTGTCTCGGGCCCGGGTCCATCGGATGTTTCTCGAGCGATTCTATCAATTGCCGTGCTCGATCCTTTGCCCGACATGGGTACCTCCCAATTTTCGTGGGCCCGACCAGCGGGCCGTTACTCTTATTCCAGATAATCGACGTGCTTCTTGATGTGGGCGCCCAGGTTCAACGTGTGTTCGCGAACGAGGCGTTCCGCCAGGTTGGCGTCACGGGCTTCCAGGGCTTCGATGATGTGCATGTGGTCGATGATCGACCGGTTGGCCCGGTCTCCTTCGGATATGGTCCTGGCCCGGATGGAGCGCATGTGGATGAACAGGTTTTCCGCCGTTTTACACAGCAGCTCGCAACCGCTCAGTTTCAGGATCGCCTGGTGGAACTGGATATTGGTTTCCGAATATTCGTCGATGTGGCCCCGCACTTCTTCGCCCTTGAAGGTGGCGAACAGCTTCCGCAGCGAGGCGATTCCCTCATCCGTGGCGTTTTCGGCGATCAGGCGCGCCGCCATGCTTTCCAGGGCCGCCCAGACCAGGATCATTTCGAGGATTTCCTGCTTGGACTTGCGCGCGATATAGACGCCCCGGCGCGGCACGATATTGACCAGCCCTTCCTGTTCGAGCCGGGCCAGGGCCTCGCGCACCGGGGTGCGGCTGATTTCGAGCTTTTCCGAAAGGCGGCGTTCGTCGAGGCGCAGTTCGGCGTCGTCGGCGTAGATGTTCATCGACGTGATCGCTTGCTTCAATGAATCGTAAATCTTGTCCTTCAAGCTGAAATTGGCGTCGATGGGTTCGACCGCTAACTCGGCGTGAGCCATTTTCTTTTCCAACAAATCAACGGTCTTCGAAGACCGGGGTGAAAGGCCGATAAAACCCTTTCCGGATCCTCCGGATAGGGCCCAAATCAAGGATCATCCTTTGGTATACAATACTCCAGATACCAAATTTGGCAAGACGGAAGCGGCAGATTCCGCCGCTTTCGGGGCCATCGGTCGCCTCCTTTTTTCCCCGGGCACGCCGCCTGCCGCAAGCGATCGGGGGGTCTTGATTTTGGTTTTTACCCGGCTTTCGCCGGCTTCTTGTATTTGTCGTAGGCGATCTTCGCCAGCGGCAGAAACAGCAGGATAAGGGCAAGGACCATGATGACGGCGGAGAACGGCCGGGTGAAGAAAATTGAGAACGAGCCACTCGAAATCAGCAGCGACTGGCGCAGCGCGGGCTCGGCCAGGGGGCCGAGCACGATGGCCAGCACCATCGGCGCCATCGGGTAATCGAGCTTGCGCATCAGGTAACCGACGAACCCGAAGATCAGCATCAGCCAGACATCGTGCATGTCGAGCGTCGGCACGAAGCCGCCGACGATGCACAGGATGAAAATAATCGGCGCCAAAATAGTGAACGGCATCTTCAAAACCTGGATGAAGGCCGGGATGAAGGCGATGTTGATCAACAGTGAAAATATGTTGGCGACGTACAGGCTGGCAATGAAGCCCCAGACGAAATCCGGGTGGTCGGTGAACACCATCGGTCCCGGCTCCAGGCCCCAGATCACCATGCCGCCCAGCAGGATCGCCGTCGTCGGCGAACCGGGAATGCCGAGCGTCAG
>JADFNT010000144.1 GCA_022563215.1 Pseudomonadota bacterium | reverse complement strand
CGCCCTGCTGCTGATCGTCGCCTTCGGCGTCGTGCCCTTCGTCGCCAACGAATATTGGCTGCAGGCGGTGATCATCCCGTTCTTGATCTTCTCGCTGGCCGCCATCGGGCTCAACATGCTGACCGGATACGCCGGGCAGCTCAGCCTGGGAACCGGCGCCTTCATGGCGGTCGGCGCCTACGCCACCTACAAAATCACCACGGCGTTTCCCGGGATCGACATCTTCGTTGTCTATTTAATGTCGGGCATGGTCGCCGCCGGCGTCGGCGTGCTGTTCGGCTTGCCGTCGCTCCGCATCAAGGGCTTCTATCTGGCCGTCGCCACGCTGGCGGCGCAGTTCTTCATCCTGTGGCTGTTCAACAAGGTCGGCTGGTTCTACAACGACAACCCGTCGGGCACGATCACGGCGCCGCCACGCACTTTCCTCGGCATCATGGTCACGGGCCCCAGGGCGACGGCGGAGACCCGGTATTTCATCTGCCTGGTCTTCCTCACCGTCTTCGCGGTGGCCGCAAAAAACATCGTCCGCGGGCGCATCGGCCGGTCGTGGATGGCGATCCGGGACATGGACATCGCCGCCGAGATCATCGGCATTCAACCCCTGAAAGCGAAGCTTCTGGCCTTCGCCATTTCATCGTTCTATTGCGGCGTCGCCGGCGCGCTCTTTATTTTCGCCTGGCTGGGCAGCGCCGAGACCGAGGCCTTCGATATTTTTGTTTCGTTCCAGGTGCTGTTCATGATCATCATCGGCGGACTGGGCTCGATCATGGGATCGATCCTGGGCGCGGCGTTCATAACCCTGGTGCCGATCTTCCTCACCAACGCGCCGGCGATGTTCGGCATTCCCATGGGCACCGACCTGTCGAAGCATATCGAGGAGATCGTCTTCGGCGGCTTGATCGTCTTTATACTGATCGTCGAGCCCAACGGGTTCGCGCGGCTGTGGCAGATCATGAAGGAAAAACTGAGACAATGGCCGTTCCCGTATTAGGTCATGGACTCATAAATGGCGGCGAACTGTGATCGAAGCGCGTTGGCGGGGGGATTGCCCGCGTGGTAGTGTCTACGCCGACGAATTCAATAATTCGTAAGAAGCCGAAAACGGCCTGTTTAAACCAAGGGAGAAAATACAATGAAGTTCCGTACTCTATTCCTGGGCATGCTCGGGGCGGTCGTCGTGTATACCGGCATGGCCGTATCCAAGGCGGCATTCGCGGCCGAGCAGTTCTTCCCGATGCTCGTCTATCGCACGGGCCCCTATGCGCCTTCCGGCATTCCCGTGGCCAACGGGTTCAGGGATTACTACACGCTCATCAACAAGCGCGACGGCGGCATCAACGGCGTCACCATCACCTTCGAGGAATGCGAAACCAAGTACAACACCAAGCTCGGCGTCGAATGCTACGAGAAGCTGAAGGGCAAGGGCGATACGGGGGCGACGCTTTTCAACCCGTTCAGCACCGGCATCACCTATCAGTTGATCCCGAAAGCGCCGGTCGACAAGGTGCCGATCCTGTCCATGGGCTATGGCCGCACCGCGGCCGCCGACGGCCGGGTGTTCGAGTGGATCTTCAACTTCCCGATGACGTATTGGAGCCAGGCTTCGGCCTTCATCAAGTACGTGAGCCGGCAGGAAGGTGGATGGGATAAACTCCAGGGCGTTAAGATTGTCCATGTCTACCACAATTCGGCCTACGGCAAGGAAGCCAACCCGACGTTGAAGGTGTTGGCCAAGCGCTATGGCATCAAGCTGACGTTGCTGGCCGTCGACCATCCGGGCCAGGAACAGAAGGCGACGTGGCTGCAGGTCCGCCGGCTCAAGCCCGACTGGATCTTCATGTCCGGCTGGGGGGTCATGAACTCGGTGGCCATCAAGGAGGCCGCGGCCATCAATTACCCGATGGACCGTTTCGTCGGTAACTGGTGGTCGGGGACCGACGCCGACGTGATTCCCGCCGGCAAGGGGTCCATCGGCTACAAGTCCACCGCTTTCCATGATGCCGGCGCCGGTTATCAGGTGCACAAGGACATCATCAAGTATGTCTACGGCGGCGACGAGGCCGAGGCCAAGAAGAACAATATCGGCGAGGTGCTCTACAACCGCACCCTGGTCAACGCCATGTACGGCGTCGAGGCCGTGCGCACCGCCCAGGCCAAGTACGGCAACAAGGCGATGACCGGCGAGCAGGTGCGTTGGGGTCTCGAGAACCTGGACATCACCAAGGCGCGGCTGAAGGAGATCGGCATGGAAAACTTCACCAAACCGGTGAAGGTCAGTTGCGCCGACCACGAAACCAAGGGTTCGTTGCGCATCCAACAGTGGGACGGCACCAAGTGGGGCTTCGTCTCCGGTTGGCTGACGCCGATGCGTGACGTGGTGCGTCCGATGGTCGAGAAGGCCGCCGCCGCCTACGCCAAGGAAAACAACATCACGCCACGTAGCTGCTAAGACATGACGCCGCAAAGCGGACATCAAGAAGCCGAGGCGGCGGACACGGGCCGGCCCCTTCTCACCGTCAACAACATCGAGGTCATCTACGACCACGTGATCCTGGTGTTGAGAGGGGTATCGCTTGAGGTTCCCGAGGGGGGCATTGTCGCCCTTCTCGGGGCCAACGGCGCCGGCAAGACGACCACGCTGAAAGCCATTTCGAACCTCTTGGGGGCCGAGCGCGGCGAGGTCACCAAGGGGTCCATCGAATGCATGGGCGAACGGATCGACCGGCTGAGCCCCAACGAACTGGTCAAGCGCGGCGTCATCCAGGTCATGGAAGGACGCCATTGCTTCGAACACCTGACGGTCGAGGAAAACCTGCTGACCGGGGCCTACACCCGCACCGACGGGCGCGCCGCCGTTGCCGAATCGCTTGACAAGGTCTACCACTATTTCCCGCGATTGAAGGAGCGGCGCACCGCGCAAGCCGGCTATACGTCGGGCGGCGAACAGCAGATGACCGCCATCGGCCGGGCCTTGATGGCCAATCCGAGGATGATCCTGCTCGACGAGCCGTCCATGGGCCTGGCGCCGAAACTGGTCGAGGAAATCATCGGCATCGTCCACGACCTCAACCGGAAGGAAGGCGTTTCCATCCTGCTCGCCGAACAGAACACCACCGTGGCGCTGAAGGTCGCCGATTACGGCTATATCCTGGAAAACGGCCGCGTCGTCATGGACGGCAAGGCCGAGGACCTGCGCGAAAACGAAGACATCAAGGAATTTTACCTGGGCCTCGGCTCCGGCAGCCGGCGCAGCTTCCGCGACGTCAAGCACTACCGCCGCCGCAAGCGCTGGCTCTGAGACTAGAGCATTTCCGGTTCACATTGGTTCACCGAAAATGCCCTATCTATTTGTTTTAACCGCAAATTCGTCGTCGCAAATGAGTCCATTTGCTCGGGATTTGCTCTAGGGCGTCGGGACAGGCCATGCTCGACAGCGAATATTACGACGAACTGGAAATCCGCGATCCGGAAGAGCGGGAAATCCTGCTGTTCGAGGCGCTGGGGCGCCACCTCCGCGCGACCAAGGAGGACTCGCCTTATTTCGGGGAAACCTTCAAGGACGTCGGCCCCGGGGACGTAAAATCGCGCGCCGACATGGTCAAGCTGCCGATCACCCGCAAATCGGACCTCCCGGCGCTACAGAAAAAAGACCCGCCGCTGGCCGGCATGACCAACATCGCGCCCAGCAATTTCCTTCGCCTCTACCAATCCCCCGGGCCCACCTACGAGGGCGAGGCCGAAGGCACCGACTGGTGGCGGCTCGGCCGGGCCATGTACGCCGCCGGCATCCGCCCCGGCGACATCATCCACAACACCTTTTCCTATCACCTGACGCCGGCCGGAATGATGGTCGAGGCCGGCGCCCGGGCCATCGGCTGCACCGTGGTCCCCGCCGGCACCGGACAGACCGAACAACAGGTCCAGGCCATCGGCCATCTCCGCCCCAACGCCTATGCGGGAACGCCGTCGTTCCTCAAGATCCTCCTCGACGCGGCCAAGGCCGCGGGCGTCGACGCCGGCTGCATCAAGAAAGCCGTGGTTTCGGGCGAGGCCCTGCCCGACGCGCTGCGCCAGGAATTCAAGGCCGCCGGCATCCTCGCCTTGCAGGCCTACGCCAGCGCCGATTTGGGCCTGATCGCCTATGAATCGAAGGCCATGCAGGGCCTCATCGTCGATGACCGCATCATCGTCGAAATCGTCCGCCCCGGTTCCGGCGACCCGGTGCCCGACGGCGACATCGGCGAGGTCATCGTCACCACCTTGAACCGCGAATATCCGCTGATCCGCTTCGCCACCGGCGATCTGTCCTCGGTCATGGGGGGGCTGAGCCCCTGCGGGCGCACCGGCATGCGGCTGACGGGATGGAAAGGCCGCGCCGACCAGGCGGCCAAGGTCAAGGGCATGTTCGTGACCCCGGGCCAAATCGCCGAGGTGCTCAAACGCCACGCGGAAGTCGCCAAGGCGCGGCTGATCATCGACCAAAAAGACGCCAAGGACGAGATGACGCTGCTTTGCGAGGCCACGGGGGAGGCCGGGGGGGAGGCCGGGGGGGAGGCCCAGGGGGAGGCCAGGAGCGACGACCCGCTGGTCGCCGCGGTGGCCGAAACCCTGCACGGTCTGACCAGCCTCAAGGGCGCGGTGCAACTGGTTGCCCCGGGGAGCCTGCCCAACGACGGCCTGGTGATCGAAGACAAGCGCCGCCGGGACTGATAGGCCTTAAACCCCGGCAAGGCCCGCAGGGGGACTTTCTAGGAAGGTTAAGGCGTCCTCCCACCCCCCATGCCCTAAATATTCCCTTTAAGGCCCATAAAGTCGCCACATTTGGGGGTTTGAATGGGGACCATAGACCTCCTCGTCTATACGCCAGAGACCCCCCTCTCTGGTCCCCTATCGGCATTTTCAGTGCCGACACTCAAGCGGCCGGGCCATTCACTGACCCGGCCGTTCTTCTTTTTTCCGCCGATTTGATATACCGTGCGCCCTCCCTTCCTCCAGGAGCATCCCTTGACCCGTTTCACCGGCACCGATGTGGTCTGTTTGCGCGCCGAACGCATCGTCTTCGAGGGCCTGGACTTCGCCCTCGAGCCCGCCGGCGCGCTGATCCTGCGCGGCGCCAACGGGTCCGGAAAATCGAGCCTGTTGCGCCTGATGGCCGGACTCGGCCGGCCGCTTTCGGGGACCATCGCCTGGGACGACGCCGACATCGCCGACGACCCCGAAGCCCACAACCGCCACCTCCATTACGTCGGTCATGCCGACCCGGTGAAGCCGGTGCTGACGGTGGCCGAGAACCTGCGCTTCTGGGCCGGTCTCAGGCC
>JADFNT010000143.1 GCA_022563215.1 Pseudomonadota bacterium | reverse complement strand
GAACACGGTCATGGTCGTGATGTCGTCCAGGGTCCCGCCCGCCTCCGCCAGGTTCGTGCCCAGGCGCTGGAAGGCGCTGCGGACCTGGCTGGCGAAGTCCTGGGGCCCGCCTCCCGCATCCGTGGCGCCGCCGACGCCTGCCAGATAGATGGTGGCCCCGCCCCGCACCTTCACCGCCCGGGAGTAGGAGCGGCCCTGCTCTCGCTCGCCCGTGATGTATTCCCGACTCATGGCCTTCCTCCGATGCCAAGGGTGAACGCGGCTCGACCGACCACGATGATAGCGGTCCGGTTGCGCCATGTAAAACCGGAAGACGCGGGCAGCTATTCGGTAAATCGTTTCCTACCCCCGCCCTCAGGCGGTCGGCGGCGCGGCGGTCTTCTCCCCCAGGAGCCTGGTGCAGGCGTACACGGCGCTGATGTGCGGCATGGGCATGCCCAGCAGCCTGCCCAGCTCCAGGACCGACCCGATGAGACCCCCGACCTCCAGGGGCCTGGAGGCCTCCACGTCCTGGAGCATGGAGGTCTTGTGCTTGCCCACGCCCTCGGCGCCACTGATGCGCTTCTCGATGGTGTGGCGGAAGGTGATGCCGAGCTTCTCGGCGATGGCCTGGGCCTCGGCCATCATGGTTTCGGCGAGCTTTCGGGTTTCCCGGAACTGACAGATGTCGGCCAGGGTCGCATGGGTCAGGGCGCTGATCGGGTTAAACGACAGGTTGCCCCAGGCCTTGAGCCAGATTTCGGAGCGGATGTCGTCAAGAATCCGGGACCGGAACCCGGCATTGACTAAAAGGTCGTAGAGTTTCCGGACCCGTTCCGATTCCGAGCCATCCAGTTCGCCGATGGGGAAGCGGTCGCCTTCGACGTGGTGGATGACCCCCGGGGCGCTGACCGCGCCGGCCGGATAGACAACGCAGCCGATGATCCTGTCGGCGTCGATGTTCTTGCCCAGCACCCCGTCGGGGTCGAGGGATTCGATCCGCCGGCCGTCGAACTCGCCGCCGTGCTTGTGGAAATACCACCACGGGATTCCGTTCTGCACCGTGACGATCATGGTGTCGGGCCCGGTGATCTTGGGAATCTGCTTGGCCACCTGTTCCAGGTAATGTGCCTTCAGGCTCAGGATGATCAGGTCCTGAACGCCGGCGTCCTCGACCTTGTCCGTGGCCTTGGCGACCTCGGCCACGTATTCGGTGCCGTCCTCCCAAATCAGTTTCAGGCCGTTTTCCTGGATCGCCTGGAGGTGCGCCCCCTGGTCGACGACCGTGACTTCCTCACCGCTCAGCGCCAGCTTGGCGCCCATCAGGCCGCCGATGGCGCCGGCACCGACAATACAAATCCTCATAACTCCCTCCCAAGCCGGTTACAGTATTGCAGATTTCACTCGAAAACGTTGGACAGCGTGCCGATCCCGTCGATGGTCACCTCGACGGTGTTGCTCTTTTCCTTCATCGAGCCGACGCCGATGGAGGTGCCGCAGCAAATCACGTCGCCCGCCATCAGTGTCATGTCGTGGGATATCAGGCCGACCAGCCGGGCGGGCTGAAAGATCATGTCGCTGATCGGGTAATTCTGTCTTTCGTCGCCGTTGAGCACCGTTTTCACCACTAACGCCGCCGGGTCGAGCCCGGTGGCGATGACCGGGCCGTAGACGCCGAAGGTGTCGAAGCTTTTGGACCGCACCCATTGGGCGAAGGTTTTGTCCTTGCTGATCAGCTCGACGGCGGTGACGTCGTTGATGCAGGTATAGCCGAAGATGTAGTCCGGGGCGTCGGCCTCGGACACCTCCTTGCATTCCTGGCCGATAATGATGCCGAGTTCGCCCTCGTAGACAACCTTGCCGTCGTAGGACACCGGCCGGCGGACGACCTCGTCGGGGCCGAGAAAGGAATTGTTGCCCTTGAGCAGGTACAGCGGCTCTTCAGGCTCCGGCATATCCATCTTGGCGGCCAGGGCGTGGAAGTTGTTCCACAACGCGATCATCTTGGTCGGCTCACAGGGCGCCAGCAGCTTCACGTCGGCGAGGAGAAGCGTCTCGCCCGTCGCCTTGGCTCCGGCGAACATGTCGCCTTGGTGAATGGTGATGGTGTCGCCGTCCATGGTCCCGAAACCCACCGACCCGGCGTCGTCGAACCGTCCCCAAAGCGTCATCGGTGAACCCCCTCCCAAGGTTGTCAGGCGCTGTTCATCAGCTTTAGCCATTGTAACACTGGCATGCCACGGGGCAGATCAAAATTATTTGATCGAAGCCCTCATTCATCGGGCTTTCGGGGCCGCCTATTGACAGCGGCCGGTTTTGAGCCATTTTTATGAGTGACGCCGGTGGCGCCTGTTGCGGCCGCCAAGGGGCGTAAGATGGGGCGCCGAACGTCATGGGCCCTGAACAAACGTACTCGCTCAAATCGAAGAGGAGCACGACCATGTCGCGTATGTCAGTCTTCAACAGCCCGTTGCTGCTGGGTTTCGAACATTTCGAGCGGATTCTGGACCGGGCGTCCAAGGCATCGGCCGAGGGCTACCCGCCCTATAACATTGAGCAATTCGGCGAAAACGCCCTCCGCATCACGCTCGCCGTGGCCGGGTTTTCCATAGACGACCTGAACGTGTCCGTGGAAGACAACCAGCTTATCATCCGCGGCCGCCTGGAAGACGCGGACGGAGACGGGGAAGAAAACCGGGTTTACCTGCACCGGGGCATCGCCTCGAGACAGTTCCAGCGCAGCTTCGTGCTCGCCGAGGGCATCGAGGTCCAGGGCGCAACCATGGATAACGGGCTTTTGTACATCGAACTTGAGCGAATCGTACCGGAGCCGGAGGTCCGCACCATCAAAATCGAAAGCAGTCCTTCCGAAAGCAAGGGCAAGGGCCCGAAAACCATCGACGTCAAGGCGGATTGAAGGAGGCCGATATGAACAAGGATTCCTTGAAAACCGGAAAACCCGACGCCGTGCCTGTGATGTCGGCCCATGATTTCGCCCAGTGGGGGGCGCAACACGTCGCCTACATCAAGCCGGTCGAGGTTAACGGCGGGACCGCGTTCGCGGTGGTTGCCGCCAACGGCCAACAATTGGGATTAATGGAAACCCCGGACCTGGCCCGGGCGGCGGCGATCCAGAACGACCTTGAGCCCCTCAGCGTACACTGACGGCCAGCGATAAACCCCTTTAAGGGCCCTCTCGCCGGCGGCCGGCTTCAGGCGGCGCGGTCTTCTTGGGATTCGGTTAAAATAGCGAACAAAGCCTCGGCGCTGTCGGTGCCGCGCAGCTTGTCGCAAATGCCATTATTGCGGAGCAGCCGCGAGATGCGGGCCAGGGCCTTGAGGTGGTCGGCGCCGGCGTTTTCCGGTGCCAGCAGGACAAAGATCAAATCCACCGGACGTTCGTCGATAGCGTGAAAATCGATCGGCTGTTCGAGCCGGGCAAACAGGCCGTGAAGGCGGTCCAGGTTCGCCAGCTTGCCGTGAGGAATGGCGATGCCGTTGCCGACGCCAGTGGTGCCCAGCCGCTCGCGCTCCATCAGGACGTCGAAAATCGCCCTTTCATGCAGGCCCGATACCTCGGCCGCGCGCTTGGCGAGGTCTTGCAGTGCCTGTTTCTTGCTCGTCGCTTTCAGGTCGGCAACGACGCCTTCCGGGACGAGAAGATCGTTGATCTCCATGGCCGTTCCTCACTCTCACTTTATCTTCGGGACCGCAACGCCGGTACCCGTTATTGGCTTCCATTTGGCTTGTCTTCGTCTTCGCTCGGGTCGATCCAGCCGATGTTGCCATCGTTGCGGCGGTAAACCACGTTGAGCCGCCTGGTGGCGCTGTGGCGGAACATCGTCACCGGGGCATCGGCCAAATCCATCCGCATGACCGCTTCCGAAACCGAAAGTGTCGCGATATGGACCGGCATCTCGGCGATGATCGCCGGGGAGTCGTCGGCAGCGACTTCATCGTCTTCGTGGACGGGTTGGATGACATATTGCTGGGCCGGCAGCACGTCCTCGGCATGGCCCTTGTGGTGGCTGCTGAGACGCCTTTTATAGCGCCTCAGTTGCTTGGAAATGCGCGCCAGCGCGCCGTCGAAGGCGGCATAGGGGTCGTTCGATTCCGAGCCCCCTTGCACCACCATGCCGCGGGGGCCAGGGTGGACGGAAATGTCGGCGCGAAGGTTGCGGCCTTCCCTGGAAAAAACGACGCTGGCATCGATTGCGCGCATGAAATACTTGGTAACGGCGCTGCTCAGATGGTCTTCGACGTGCCCCTTGAGGGCATCGCCGACATCCAAATTCCTGCCTTTAACGGAAATATCCATGATCCGGTTGAATAAGGATCCTTAAGTTAACCGACCGTCTTAGCTCAGCAAAACACCGTCTTAGCCCTGCAAAACCAAGGGGCCTTTGGTGCTCATACCCCAGGGTACGGAGTCCCCTCCCCTAAAACCGAAGGCTCTCATTCCGCATCCCTTGCCGGTGAAGGCCGGGACGTTAGTTCCCAAGGTATAGAGAGTCAATACACCTGATTTTTTGGTAGTGTCTCAGTTTGAAATATCTTTCTTATACGATCCGCGCCGTCCAGGTTTTGGGGCGCGGGCGTCAATCAATCCGATAATCCATTCCATGTCGTGAAGGGTATCGCTAAGGCCAGCTTCCATCGCAGGTGAAATGCCGCCAAGCGATTTGTGCTGGCGGCAGAAGTTATAATACACGAAATAAAGCGATAGCATGTGAATGTGGTTGTCGATCTTCTTTGAGAACGCATTGGTCAATCTGGTGAACCGGCGCATGGACATTCTCATGGTCAGGTTTTGGCGCTCAACGTATGACGTGCTTACCGCGTCAATGTCCGGGTTGCCCGCGACACGGCGCTTTCTAACCCCTGTGCATTCCGCCGGGCTGTAGCGGCCCTTCGTGCTATCAGGGGCCGGGCCGTACATCTTCACCAGTTGGGCAAAATCAACGTCCCCGGCAAAAGCATCATCGACCGCTTCCAGATATGCCTTATGTCCGTCCGTAGTCAGTTGGACACGGTTTGCCAGCCGATCCGCCACATCCTGCATGAAGGCGTTTGCATATTCCGCGTCACGCCCGCCGATCAGATATGAGACGATCAACTTGCTGTCCCGATCCAGCCCCGTCCACGTCCATACATCGCCCGCATGTTCCGGCGCTGCCTTCGCGGTCGGAACGTTCTTGGCTTTCGTGTAGCAGAACGACCAGATTTCATCGCACTGGATATGCTGTGCTTTGACACCGCGCACCGCTTCATCGTGGAACCGGGCGCAAACAAGTCCCGCGTCCACAAGCAGCTTCGTCACGGTGTTGATCGACACGTCCGC
>JADFNT010000142.1 GCA_022563215.1 Pseudomonadota bacterium | reverse complement strand
TCCCATTCCAGGGCTCCTTTTTTCCACTCGTAAACGAATCCGACGGTCAGGACGGCGAGGAATACGATCATCGACCAGAAACCCAAAAGACCGATTTGGCCCAACGAAATCGCCCACGGAAACAAGAACGCGACTTCCAGGTCGAAAATGATGAAAAGGATGGCCACAAGATAGAACCGGACGTCGAATTTATGGCGTGCATCGTCGAAAGGATCGAATCCGCATTCATAGGTAGATGTTTTGGCCACATCAGGCTTCTGGGTGGCGATAAGATAAGACCCGCCGACCGCAATCCCAGCGATGGCGATGGCGATACCGATAAAGATGAGAATAGGCAGATATTCGACGAGCAATGAATCCACGGCAGCCTTCCGAAATACGGCCTGGGAGGGCGAGGGCTTCCAGCATTCCAGGGCCTATAAAGTGCCTGACTTTCAAACCTTTAGCAACCTTTCCGGGGTTTTTTTATTGCCGGCATACCCCAACGCCGGGTTTTCGAATGACCTTGTGCCGAGTCCGGGGGACTTGTAGCCTTCGGCCCATGTAAACCCCTTTAACCAATGGAAAAATAATGGCTTCTGACAGTCCCCAAAGCGGCGGCGAGACCCGCCAAGTCGCGCTTCACGTCAATTTCAACGATCCCGAACGCTTGAATTACGTGCTCAACAACGCCGAAAACATTTATCAGCATTACCACCAGAAAGGGATGAAGATCGAAATCCGAATCATCGCCCATGGCCCGGGCCTGCATATGTTTCGCGACGACACCTCGCCGGTGAAGGAACGAGTTTCCAACCTTGCCGCCTCCCAGGAGGGCTTGAGCTTCTATGCTTGTTCGAACACCAAGGAAAGAATGGAAAAGGCGGAAGGGAAAACGCTAACGATCATGGACGAGGCGACCATGGTTTCTTCCGGGATTGCCGATCTGATCGAATTGCAACTACAGGGCTGGATCTATATCAAGCCCTGAGGGCCAGCCAAATCCCGGATCCGTTCATCGTCCCCTGGGCATCGAAAAGCCCCCTCGGCAACCGGTCCAAGGGGGCAAATTTATGGAAAAATGGCGGGAGTGACGGGACTCGAACCCGCGGCCTCCGGCGTGACAGGCCGGCGCTCTAACCAAACTGAGCTACACCCCCGATGATTGTCCTGGCCCGCCTGGGGGGTCCCTGGGGGGATTTCCTCTGGTGAATCCTCAGGGGGGTCTCCGGGCCGGGGTGCATGGTATCCACACCCGAAGGGGTGTCAACAGCTATCGCGGCCAATCCAGAAACGCTTGAAAGTGGTGGGCGGTGACGGGCTCGAACCGCCGACCTACTGGATGTAAAACTTTAAAGGGCCCCTTTCCAACCCATTGTGCGGACACGAATTTCCGCCATATCCGTTAAAAACCCCTTGTTTTCCCTGCCGTTCCTTGACAGCCACTGACACAAGGTTCATATTCAAAGACAGCCGAACGCACGTTTTACGCGGACACGGTGCGGACACGAGACTCTCTAAATATGGCTGTTTTCAGCCAATTTTGAAAATGGTGTCCAAAAACGCACATTCAGTGGGTATTTTTTGGAGGTTAAAAAAAATGAGCAAAAAGAGCGAAATTGCGGACACAGATACGGACACGAAACAGCCGAAATTGAGCGAGGACACGGTTAAAAACCTTGCGAATCCGACCAAGGGCAACCGAATCACCTACTTCGCGGGCGATAAAATCCAGGGCAAGGCGGCTCCTAGCGGCTTCGGCGTCCGGGTTACCGCCAGCGGTAGTCGGGCTTTTGTTATAAATTACAGGAACAAGTACGGCTTGGAGAAGCGCAAGACCATCGGACGCTGGCCCGATTGGACTGTCCTCGCCGCCGTTGTCGAAGCCAGGAAGCTTCGCCAGCAGATCGACACCGGCGACGATCCTCTAATGGCCGAACAGGCTGTTCGCGGAGCGCCGACCGTCGCTGAAATGTGTGATCGGTATGAAGAAGAGCATCTGCCGCGAAAACGGGCATCGTCCGCCAGGGACGACAAATACATGATTCGGGGCATTATTCGCCCAAAACTCGGAAAACGGAAAATCGCTGATATACGATTCGCTGACATGGACGGATTGCACCGATCCTTGAAAAAAACGCCGTTTCGTGCGAATCGGGTTTTGGGGCTGGCTTCTAAAATGTTCACCCTGGCAATCAGGTGGGATTGGTTGACCGTTAATCCAGCGAAAGGCGTGGAGCGGTTCAACGAGCCCAAGCGGAAAAGGTATCTCAGCCCCGCCGAAATAAATCGACTCACCAAGGCCCTCGCCGACCATGTCGACCAGCGGGCCGCGAATGTGGTTCGGTTGTTGCTTCTGACGGGGGCCTGGAAGGGTGAAGCCCTGCAAGCTACCTGGACTCAGTTTTATTTTTCCGAGGACGAGGACGGCAATCAGGTGGGCGTGTGGACGAAGCCTGGGGCGACGACGAAACAAGCAACGGAGCATCGGGTGCCATTGTCTACCGCCGCCGTGATGTTGCTCAAGGGCATCCTGGAAGACTCTGGGGACAGTAAGTTTGTATTTCCTGGACGCGACGGCGACGGGCATCTAGTTGAAATCAAGCGACAATGGGAGGCCATCCGGCAAGCGGCGGATATTCCCGATGTGAGGTTGCATGACCTTCGGCACACATACGCCTCGATTCTGGTAAGCGCGGGCCAGTCGTTGCCGATCATCGGCGCACTACTCGGGCACACCAACCCGAACACGACTGCGCGATATGCTCACCTGATGGACGACCCGCTTAAGAAAGCCACCGATACGGTGGGGGCCATCATCACCGGCGCGAAGTCGGCAGAGGTTAAGCCGATCCGCAAGGATGGTGCAGCATGACCACAGACTCCCAACTACGAGCGCACCGGCTACGCGGGGTTGAGATCATGGCCCACCTTAAAGGCGCTTGCCCTGCCAAGACGGATCGAGGGCGAAAGGAACTTGTCGCGGCCGGCACCACGGACTACGCCCCAAGCAAAAGGCCCATTAAGGAAACGATAACCGAGGGCGAGGAATGGGGGCGCGAACTAACCGAGCTAGTCGAGCCTTTTGCCGATGCCGTAGCCATGCGGTTCGAACCCCTAGGCATTATACAGCCAGAGGAGTTAGCGGGTTTAGAGGGCCTTGTGCCACTGAGCCTCGAACACAAAGAGGCTCTGAAATGCCATAACGTGCGGATGTATCGCCTTGAGTTACTCATTGCCCGGAGATGGCCCAAAAAAATAACGAAGAAAACCGGACAAAAAGCAAAGAACGTGGGTAGGCAAATTGACGAGGCGAGGATGCTGCGGAGTGTAGGCGAGGCAACCTCGGATCGAATGGCGGCCAAAATGGCCGTCGAAAAATTCGGCAGGGGTAACTGTGCGAGTGATGATGCTGCCATTGATTACGTCCGCAAGCGAATGTCATACCTGCCGAGTGGGGTTGGTTCAAAGGGATAAACCAATCCCACGCTAAACCGACTCTTCGATATTAGGTTCCTCTGGCGGACTTTCAACCAACCTGAGGAACCTTTTCCATGTCTGACGAAACAAACGCGACCCATATTTTTGACGACTATCTGAGCGAAAGTGAACTTGCCAACCAATTAGGACGCGGCGTGCGGACTTTGCGACGCTGGAAGGCCTTGCGAGAAGGCCCGCCGTGGACGAAAGTCGGGAAGCGGCTTTACTACAAAAAGTCTTCGGTTGCCGCGTGGCTGACTAGTTGCGAACACGCGGCGGCTTAAATTGTGGCATCCCGTACAATGTGCCGCCAAAGGGCTGTTGAGCATTTACATCACTTAGGCCCACCTGCTTGCTACCACGCGCTGATCGAGGTCGCCGACGGCAACGACCTCGACGGCACGCTGGCCCGGTATCGACGAATTGATCCTGGGATGCTCCGCGCCCTTGGCGGCGGGAAATTCCCCGACCCGCCCATCTATGCGGTTCCGAGCTCGTGAACGCCCGCGAAATAACCGCCGCACTCAAGGGCCGCTGGCATGGCGAAACCGGCATGGTTCGCTGTCCTGTTCATGATGATCGAACGCCGTCCTTGAGCATCGCCGACGGCGCCGACGACCGCCTTTTAGTCTTTTGCCACGCTGGCTGCAATTCTCTCGACATCCTGGCCGCCCTTCGGCAACGGGGGTTATCCGAGCCCAAGGATCGTGACCAGCCGCCGGCACCCAGGCGCGCCGACGACGACCAGGATCAGGCGCGCCGAACTGCCAGGGCCAGGAAATTTTGGACCGAGGCCGTGCCGATAGCCGGCACCCCGGCTGAAGCCTATTTAATAGGACGCGGATTACAGCCGCCTTTCCCGCCGACACTCCGGTTCCATCACCGCCTCGATTACTTCGAGGGCGGCGGTGCGATGCCGATGGCCCTGCCGGCGCTGGTTGCTGCCGTTGCCGTTTGGCCGTCCCGGGACGTCGGCGCCATCCAGACAACTTATCTGGACCCCCGCAAGCCGAGGAAGGCCCAAGTCTCAACCCCGAGAAAGTCTTACGGCAAGGTTGCCGGCGGCGCCATTCGCCTCGCACCGGTGACCGGCAGTCATCTACTGATCGGCGAAGGCGTCGAAACCGTTCTGAGCGCGATGCTGGCGACGGACTTGCCCGGATGGGCGACGGCGGGAACATCCGGGCTCAAGAGCCTGATCCTTCCCGACGACGTAAAAGAAATCACCATTGCGGCCGACGCGGATGCCGCCGGGGAAAAAGCAGCTCAGGCAGCAGCCGAAAGATGGACGGCCGAGGGTCTGACGGTGCGGGTCGCTCGACCACCACAGGGGAAGGATTTTAACGAGGCACTACAAAAGGAAGCCCTGCAATGTCTAACGTAAAAAAAATTAAGAAGGCTTTAGAAACAGCCCCAGCCATCCGGCCCCGGTTCACGCTCGTGCGGTTCGACAAGATCGAACTGAAGACTACTGGAAACTATGTCGTCAAAGGACTGATCCCGGCCGAGGGCCTAACCGTTGTTTGGGGTCCGCCGAAATGCGGTAAATCCTTCTGGTCCTTCGACCTGGGGTGCCATGTCGCACTCGGATGGGATTATCGCGGCCGGCGGGTCAACCAAGGCCCGGTCATCTACGTCGCCCTGGAAGGCGCCGCCGGTTTCGGGGCTCGGGCCGAAGCCTTCCGACAAGCCAAGATGGGCGAGGATGCCGAGCCCTTCCCCCTGTACCTGATAACCGATCACCTCGATCTGATCGCCGAACATGAATTTCTAATCGAGCGCATCCGAGAACAATTAAAAGATGCCCGCCCCGTCGTCGTCTTCATCGACACCCTCAACCGTTCCCTATCGGGCTCCGGGTC
>JADFNT010000141.1 GCA_022563215.1 Pseudomonadota bacterium | reverse complement strand
GCAGGACGATTGTCGCCGCGGTGGCGGTTGGAGCCGGGGCCGGTTGCGCCGCAGCCGCCGGGGCGGGTTTTTGCCCGGGTCTCTTTTGCGCCGCGGGCGGCGTCACCACGGACAGGGAGGATTGAGAAACTGTCCCCAGGGTGGACGGCGGGGTGGCGAAGCCGCCCGCTTGCCCGGGGATGATCTTTTGCACCGGCGGTGGCGCCGGCGCGGCGGTAAGCCGGGGCGGGGCCGCGGTCCGGGCGCCTGAAACCGCGCCGGGTTGGCCTTGGGTACTGCCTTCGAGGGCGCTTAAGCGGTAATCCATGTCGGTCACCAGCTTGTCGAGGCGTTTTCCGATCTTGCGGATTTGAAAGCTGATCTGCTCCATGGCCCCGGTGGCCGAGCGCAGGTCATCTTCCAGCGCCGAGAGACGGACCTCCATGCGGGCCAGGCCGGGGTTGCCTTGCCACCCGCCGTCCCCGGTGACGGCGCCACGGGGGCCTGCCTTGGGAACCGCCGGAACGGGTTTGGCGCCGCTTACGGGCGGCGTCACCGGCCGGCCTCGGGAAAGCGAAAGGTTGAGTGTCCGGATATCCCTTTCCAGGCGCTCCATCCGGTCAAGCATCACCCTCAGGTCGTCGGTGTTTTGCGCACCAACGGGAGTGGACAAGGCCACGCCTACCACCAACACGGCGACAAGCGTCCCCCCCGTCCAAAGGCAGACTCTTTCGGCGAAGGACCCATCCATCCGCCCATCCATCCATTGGCGCCGGTAATTCATCTTTCGATCCTCATGCAAAAATGACCCGCAAGCCCTCTCGCGCCCGGGCTTCGCGCCCAGGCTTTGTGGTTCCGTCGTGGCGACATGATGGGAACTATTCTAGGCAAAATTATGGCGCTTGCCCATCCCGACTGCCGCCGGCAGGACAAGCGCCAAAACTTTTCCGGTAGTGGCGCTGCTGTTAGCTGCCGGCCCCGGTAACCTTGGTTACGCCACGGCGGTTTTGCCCCCAGGCCGCTTCGTTCGAGCCGGAAGCGACAGGGCGTTCCTTGCCGTAGGATATGGTCTTCATGCGCGCCGGATTGACGCCAAGCGCGGCCAAATAATCCTTAACGGAATTGGCGCGCCTTTCACCCAGGGCCAAGTTGTACTCACGCGTGCCGCGTTCGTCGGCGTGACCTTCGACGGTGACGGTTACCGAGGGATTGGCCTTCATCCAGGCGGCTTGTTTCTCCAGGGTCTTGCGGGCGTCAGCCTTGAGGTTGAACTTGTCGAAGCCAAAGAAAACGCGGTCGCCGACATTGACCACCAAGTCTTCCTGGGACCCTGGCTTCACCGTCATGCCAAGAGGAGAGGAATAAGTTTCAACCGGTTTCGCACCGGCAACACCGGCGCCACCGGCGCCCGCGCCACCTTCCGGCCCGGTTTCACATGCGGCCACGAGTGCCACGGCCGCCATTAGGCCCAAAATCTTAAAACGCATTGAGTTCTCCATCACCGGGACATAGTGAATTTCAAAGACACCGCGACAGTACGCGGACAAAAACCATTTGGCCGAATCGGCCGTTAATTACATGTAGTAAAGAGTAAAATGGCCAATTCCAAGCTTTTTTTGTTAACCAGCGGATTTAATACATAAATTAAAAACCCCTCTAACGGATGATCGGCGACCAAGCCGGGTCGGAAGCGTCAATGGGGGTCAGAATCTCGCGTTCGTTATGGCCGGTCAGGTCAATGGAATAAAGCCGGGACCGCCCGCCCCTTCCATCCTTTGTCGTCCTTTCCTGGCGAAAGTACATCAACACCCGTCCATTAGGAGCCCAGGTCGGCGCCTCGACGAGGAAATCCTCGGCCAAAAGCCTCTCGCCGCTGCCGTCCACACGCATGACGCCGATGTAAAACCGGCCGCCGAGTATCTTGGTAAAGGCGATCAGATCTCCGCGCGGAGACCAGACCGGAGTCGCGTAACGGCCCTTGCCGTAGCTGATCCTCCTGACCCCGCGTCCGGAAGATTCCATGATGTAAAGCTGCTGCGTGCCGCCGCGGTCGGAATTGAAGACGATCTGGCGGGAGTCCGGGGAATAGCTGGGTGAGGTGTCGATCGCCGAATGAAAGGTCAATTGCCTAACCGCCCGGGTCCTGAGATCCATGATGTAGATTTCCGAATTGCCGTCCTTGGCCATGCTCATGATCACCTTCTTGCCATCCGGGGAAAAACGCGGCGCGAAGGTCATGCCCGGAAAATCGCCCAGCACCTCCTGGCGGCCGGTGTCGATATTGAAAATGTAGACCCGGGGAAGGTTGCCGTAGAACGACAGATAGGTGATCTCCTGAAGGGTCGGTGAAAACCGGGGCGTCAGAACCAGCGCGTCGCCTTCGGTCAGGAACTTATGGTTTTCCCCGTCCTGGTCCATGATCGCCAAGCGCTTGATGCGTCTGTTCTGCGGCCCGGATTCGGAAATGTAAACGATGCGGGTATTGAAATAACCGTCCTCGCCGGTAATCCGCTTGTAGACGGCGTCGGCGATGATGTGGGCGACCTGGCGCCAGTTTTCGTTGACGGTAACGTAAGCCAGCCCGACCATCTGCTGTTCGGCGAAAACGTCCCAAAGCCGGAACTCGATCCTCAATTGGCCGCCCTCGACAATCTGTGCCCGCCCCTGAACCAGGGCCTGGGCGTTGATCACCCGCCAATCCCCGAAACGGGGCAGCGTTTGCAGTGCAATCGCGGTCTGGATGAAGGCCCGTTTGTCGATCGGGCGGAACAGACCCGAGCGTTCAAGGTCGTCGGCGATGACTCTCGAGATATCCCGTCCATATTGAATTTCGTTGGCGGCGGAACCGACGAAATCGGTGATGGCGATGGGAAGCGGTTCGACCGTGCCCTGGGTAATATCGATCCTGAGCTCGGCCATGGCCGACGGTGCGGCGGCCACCAGCCACAACCACGCCAGTGAGCCCAACAGAATTCGCCAACCGCGGCGGTGAAAAAGTCGTTCAGAAACCATCATGCCTAGAACATATCCCTGGGATCGAAAATCAAAATCATGTTTTGCCATTGTTGATATTTATCCGGTGGTAGCTTGAGCGGATTGCAATGCGGATTCAAGACCGCCCGCAAGGCGCTTTCGGCGGCGGCGCGGAAAAACGGATCGCCTTGAAGCCGGTTTTGGTCGAGGATGCGGGCCTGGCGCACGGTGCCGTCCGGGTTCATGGCCATCCTTATTTCGATACTTAAATTCTCGGCTTCCTTGGCCCCGGCGGGCAGGCTCCAACACTCACTGATCTGCTGACGGACCAGATCAATCTCGCTGATCGCCAAGCTCCGCAACGGGTCGTGACGCGCGGTGCGGGACATCAATGCCTGCGCCATCAGCTGTTCGAAAGTCTCTTTCTTTTCGGGTTTTTTATCCTCTTTCTTCTTTTCCTTCGGCGGCGGCCGGTTCTTCAATTTTTCCACCGTCCTCAACACCGAGGTAAAGGCGTCGGGGGGTTTCGGCTTGTGCCGGGGCCTGGCCTTGGCCAGCTTGCGTATCGGTTTCGGTTTCGGCTTCGGCTTGGTTTCCGGTTTCAGTTTCGGTTTTGGCTTGGCCTTCGGTTTTGGTTCCGCGGGCAAGGCGGCGACCTCGGGGTCCTTGGCCGGCGGGGGCGGCGGCGGGGCCGCCGTCTTGGGCGGCTTTTTCGGAGGCGGCGGCGGTTTTTTTTCGGCTTTCGGTTGCGGTTTCTTTTCCGGCTCCGGCTTCGGCGGCGGGGCGTTGGTCAATTCGGACACATTGACGATTTCGACCATGATCGGGGTATCGGTCAAGACCGCTTCGCGCTGGATATAAGGCAGGCCGAAATACCCGATCACCAAGATCACGGCATGAGACAAGACCGAATAAACAAGCGCGTCACGCATGGTAAATCCCTGGAAAACCTAGCGTTGGCTTTTTTTCTTCCGGCGGGGCTTTTTCTGTTGCTGGGTGACCAGCGCCACTTTCTTGTATCCGGCGGCGTTGACGGTCCCCATCACCTCCATGACCCGGCCGTAATTGACCGACGCGTCGCCACGCACGAATATCCGTACGTCGGGATTGTTGTTGGTGATGGCGCGCAGCCGGGGAACAAGCCCTTCGATGTCGATTTCCGTATCCTGAAGATAGACCTGTCCCTGGGCGTCGATGGTGATGGCCAGCGGTTCGTCCTGACCCTGGAGAATCTTGGCCTTGGTCTTCGGAAGGTCGATTTGCACGCCGACGGTCATCAGCGGCGCCGTCACCATGAAGACAATCAACAGCACCAGCATCACGTCGACCATGGGGGTGACATTGATTTCCGACATCGGCGGCGTGCGGACGCGGCCCCTGGAATTGCCGCTCGACCGGTATGATTGGAAAGCCATAACGCCCTACTTTTTCCCTTCCATCTCGCGCGACAGAATGGCCGAGAATTCCCCGGCGAAACTGTCGAGACGGCTGGCATACCGGTCCATGTCCTTGGTCAGCTTGTTGTAGGCGACCACCGCCGGTATGGCGGCCAGGAGTCCAAGCGCGGTGGCAAAAAGGGCTTCGGCAATTCCCGGCGCGACGACGGCCAGGCTGGTGTTCTTGGAAATGGCGATCGACTGAAAGCTGTTCATGATTCCCCAGACGGTGCCGAAAAGCCCGATGAAAGGCGCCGTCGACCCGGTGGTCGCCAGAAAAGTCATATTCCGTTCGGCCCGGTCCATTTCACGGGCCATGGTAATCTGCATCACCCGGTCGATGCGGTCGGCGACCCCGACCCGGGAATCCCCTTCCGAGCCGTGTGCCGGCGTTCGCCGCCATTCGCGCATGGCGGCGACGAACACCGCCGACATCGGGTCCCGGGGTTGGCTGGCGATCCGCTCATAAAGGTCGTCAAGGGAATTACCCGACCAGAAAGCTTGTTCGAATTCGGTCGAACGGGCGCTCAGCCGGCGTAGGCCGATGACCTTGTCGATGATGATCGCCCAACACCATATCGAAGCCGCCAGCAGCACCAGGATCACCGGCAGCGAGCCGTACTGCGCGTCCTCCGGTCTGCCCACCGTCGCGCCCGCGACGGCGAAGCCGACGGCGTAGAACGCGAAGCCGAGTATGAACCAGAGCGCGACGGAGCCCGCGATCGCGAACGCCCCTGCGGGCACCTCGAAGCCGTTGCCCAGCGACAGCGCGGCGGCGACCACCAGACCGACCAGCGAGAGCTGCAGCAGGCCGACCATCCCGATTCCCAGCACCTTGCCTGCGATCAGGTGGTGCGCGGGCAGCGTCGCCAGCAGCACCTCGCCGACCTTGCTCGTTTTCTCCTCGATCACCCCCAGCAGCACCCACTGCCCGTAAGTGTTGATCGAG
>JADFNT010000140.1:1694-5384 GCA_022563215.1 Pseudomonadota bacterium | reverse complement strand
CGGCGCCGGCCGTCAACCGGCCGGGTGGTCTCGATCTTCGCCTGAAACCCCTGAAATCGTTGGAAATCACCGACCCGGACCAGGGGCCGGTCGATCCCCGGCGACGACACTTCAAGCGTATAGGGGGCCTCGATCGGATCTTCGACGTCAAGCAGTGCCGAAATGGCGCGGCTGACGGCGGCGCAGTCGTCTACCGTCATTCCTTGGTCGTCTTGGTGTTCCACCATAACCTGCATCGACAGTTTCTTTTTGCCGGAAATCCGTACCTGGACGATGTTAAAGCCCATTTCGCCGATCGCCGGCTCGATCAAATGCTGAATGCGCTCCAACAGTTCCATCCGATAAATCCGTTTTTTATAAACGCTCCCTTGGTGCTCCCTGGGCGCTTTCCCCGGCGCCAACCGGGGGAAATTCCAAAAATAAAAGGCGGGCCCCCGGGCCCACCCATCAATTCCACTATATTTTCGGACTTAACGAGTACGTTCGCTGATGAACGCAAGGCGTATATATACCCGTAATCCGGTGAATTCAAGGATTTCGGAAATTCTTCTAGGATTTTAGATGGTCCTCGGACGGCGCAGGAAACGGAGATAAACCGGCTTCAAGCCTTGTTTCCTGGCCTTGCGTTCATAGCGGGTTTCGACCCAATCGGCGGGGCGATCGGTCCAGTCGCCCTTGCTCCGCGCCGGGAAGGAAAAATCCGGGTGGCGGGCCACGCGTTCCAGCATCCATTCGACATAGCCCTCATGGTCGCTGGCCAGCCGGAGCTCGCCGCCGTCGGCCAGCACCCGGGCCAGTTCGCCGACGGTTTGATCGGCAATGAAGCGCCGCCGGTGGTGTCTTTTTTTCGGCCACGGATCGGTAAAAAGGGCATAGATTCTGCCGATCGAAGCCTCTGGCAGACAGGGAAGGAGCTTCCTCGCGTCATCGTCGAAAACGCGGACGTTGGTCAGGCCTTCGCTTGCGATCAGGCTCAGCAGGCCGGCGATGCCGTTGATGAAAGGCTCGCAGCCGATAAACCCTATGTCGGGACGGGCCCCGGCCTGGGCCGCCAGGTGTTCCCCGGCGCCGAAACCGACCTCGAGCCAGACTTCGGAAACGCAGCGCTCGAAAGCGCCTTCGAAGTCCAAGGTTGCGCCCGCGGGCGGGAGCTCGAGGCGCAAACGTGGCAGAAGGGTCTCCATCAGCGCTTGGCGGCCGGGACGCAGTTTGTGGCCGCGGCGCCGGCCGTACCAGCGCAACGTTTGGTCGTGAATATTGGCGCTCAATTGACTCCGAAGGCCGACTTCAGATCGTCGACCAGGTCCGTGCGTTCCCATGAGAACCCGCCGTCCGCATCGGGAGCCCGTCCGAAGTGGCCGTAGGCGGCGGTGCGGGCGTAGATCGGCCGACTCAACTCCAGATGCTCACGAATGCCCCTGGGCGACAAGTCGACCATATCCTGGATAACCACCGACAGTTTTTCATCGTCCACCCGGCCCGTCCCGTTGGTGTTGATGAAGACCGACAACGGTTTCGATACGCCAATGGCGTAGGCGACCTGGAGGGTGCATTTATCGGCCAGGCCGGCGGCGACCACGTTCTTTGCCACATAGCGCGCCGCGTAGGCGGCCGACCGGTCGACCTTGGTCGGGTCCTTGCCGGAAAAGGCGCCGCCGCCGTGCGGCGCGGCCCCGCCGTAGGTGTCGACAATGATCTTGCGGCCGGTCAGGCCGGCGTCCCCATCGGGTCCGCCGAGGACGAAACGTCCCGTCGGATTGACGTAGAATTCATCCTCCTCGCACATCCAGCCTTCCGGCAGGACCGATAGTACATGAGGGCGGACGATTTCGCGTACCTGGTCCTGGTCCAGGTCCTCGGAATGCTGGGTCGAGACGACAACCGAAGTCGCCCGAACGGGCTTGCCGGCGACGTATTCCAGGGTCACCTGGCTTTTCGAATCCGGGCCCAGGCCCGGCTCGGCGCCGGAATGGCGGGCTTCGGCGAGGGAACGCAGAATAGCGTGGGAATAATGGATCGGCGCCGGCATCAAGACGTCGGTCTCGGTGCAGGCATAGCCGAACATCAATCCCTGGTCGCCGGCGCCTTCGTCCTTGTTGCCCGTGGCGTCGACCCCTTGGGCGATGTCGGGTGATTGGTTATGGATGTGGATTTCAACGTTGACGTTTTTCCAGTGAAAGCCGTCTTGTTCGTAGCCGATGTCCTTAACGCAGGCCCGGGCGACTTCTTTCAGGACGTCATGGGTGATCTGATCGGGGCCCCTGACTTCGCCGGCAAGGATGATCTGGTTAGTGGTGCAAAGGGTTTCCACCGCGACACGTGAAAGCGGATCGGCGCCAAGGTATTTATCGACCACGGCGTCGGAAATCCGGTCGCAGATTTTATCCGGATGACCTTCCGAAACTGATTCGCTGGTGAAAAGGAAATTCCGTTTGCCCACAGCCGATCCCTCCGATCAAAGTTTCGTCCATTTGGACCGAGGGCTGCAACGGCTTGATTAAAATCTGAGCCCACTTAGCGCCTTTTTTACCGTGGTGGCAAGTAGTCCAAATCCATCCACGCCGCCGCATCCGTTAGCTACGGGGGCAGTTCTTTTCGCAAGCTTTCTGGGTGTCGTCAAGGTCTTTTCCGAGGCCGTCAAAACGGCGAGGCGGCCCTGGATTTATTTGCCGACGGAAGCGTTGGCCAGAGATTTCGTCAATTCAAACAGGCGCTTGCGCACCTTGGGGTTGGAAATCCGGTAGTAAGCACGCACCAGTTCCAGCGTCTCCCGGCGGGCCAGCGGGTCGGGCTCAAGTGTTTTTTGCTCCCGTTCGCGGAGGCCTATGGTGACTTGACCTTCGGCGGTTCTCAAGTTGGCCGGTATGTCTTCGAAGAAGAACGAGATCTGCACGTCGAGGATACGGCTGAGTTGAAACAGGCGCGAAGCGCCAATACGGTTGGCGCCGCGTTCGTATTTCTGAATTTGTTGGAAGGTAAGGCCGACGGCGTCTCCAAGTTTCTCCTGGCTTAGGCCCAGCAAGGTCCGGCGCTGACGCACCCGGCCGCCAACATGTATGTCGACGGGGTTTGGCACCCCCGGCGGCAGGCGTTTCTTTTTCATCCGGCGTTTTTTGGCGTTGTGTGAGGCAGTTGATTTTTTCATTTTGTTCCGCTTGTTCTATGTAGGTCGAGTCAAAAACGATTTACATTCATCCCATGCAAGGAAGTTTCCTTTCCGTGGAAACACCTCGCGGTCCGGCAATATGGACGTGCATACGATTGTATGCAAGCCGAAATAGCGGTTCAGGCAATTTTTCCCGTTACCCGGCTTGCCGATCTTTCCCTAAAGAGCCTATAGGTGTTAGCAGAAATCCAAACCCAAAGGCCATGATAAAAATCAACCCCGTCATCCAGAGGCCAAGTCTGGAAAACGGCGGATTATAAGTATTTTCAACTGGTAGTGGACTGTCGATTACACCCTCCTGACCAAGGCCCAGCCGCCGCACAACGCGTCCGTATGGGTCGATAACCCCCGAAATGCCCGTGTTGGCAACCCTAACCAGAGGCAGGCCTTCCTCGACGGCGCGCAAACGGGCGGCGGCGAAATGCTGGTAAGGCCCGGATGAGAATCCGAACCAGGCGTCATTGGTGATGTTTAACAACCATTGCGGTGAATTATTTTTTTCGGCGACCCGGCCGGGAAAAATG
>JADFNT010000140.1:0-1684 GCA_022563215.1 Pseudomonadota bacterium | reverse complement strand
GCCCAGCGCCGGGGCCCGGACCCCGGGCCCGGGGGAAAAGCCCTGGCGCCCCGCCGTCAGCTTGCCGAGGGGCAGGACGGAACGAAAGGGAACGTATTCGCCGAACGGCACCAGATGGTGCTTGTCGTAAACGTCCTTGATCCGGCCCTGGGAATCGATGACCAGAAGGCTGTTGAATATTTTTTTCGATGCCGTTCCGGCGCCCGTCGTCCGTGGAGCGCCGACGATGACCAGGCCTCCTGGCGGGGCCGCCCGGCCCAGGGCCCGGGTCAGTTGGGAGGGACCGGAAATGACAAAAGGCACCGCCGTTTCGGGCCAGATGACGTGGGTCGGGGACCAACCTGACGGAGCCGGCCTGTTGCTCATCTCCAACTGCTTAAGCACATGGCCCCGGCGGAGTTCCTGCTTCCATTTCTGTTTCTGCGGGATGTTCGGCTGCACGAGCCGGAGGCGCACCCCGGGGACGGTATCATTGCCGGCCCCGGCCAAGCGCCATTCACCGCCGGCCCAGACCAGCGCCAGCACCCCGGCCGCGGCCAGCACCGGCATCCATCGGTTCCGTTCCTTGCCGCCGCCGGAAACCGGTTCCGCCAGCACCGCCGGCATCGCCGCCGCAACCACGCCAAGCAGGCTCAGACCATAAACGCCGGTCAGCGCCGCCAACTGGATCATGGCGTCGGAAAAAACCCAGACGGTGCCGAGAAGATTCCAAGGAAACCCGGTCAATACCCATCCCCGCATCCATTCCGTACCCATCCACAGGGCGCCGAAGACGAGGACCCGGCCCAGGGCGGTGAGCCGCCTTTTGAAAACCAAATAGCTGAGAATGGCGGCGGCGGCCGGGAACAACGCCATGCCGGCGGCCATGCCGATGGCGTTCTGTTCGCTGACGCCTTCCATGAAGAAGCGGTCGGGCATTTCGGCCTTCATCCGGTCGAGCACGCCGGGTCCCAGGTCGGAACCGATGAACACCACCCGCGGATCCTCCTTGGCCAACTCGTAGACCATATTGAGACAGGTGCGGCGCATCAGTCGTCTTCCAGGGCCTTGTACATGTCCGCGATCAGGTCCTTTGCCAGCCGTGACTTGTGATGCCAGGTCGGCTCGTTCTCGGCGAACGGCACGCCCTTGCCCTTGACCGTGTGACAGATCACCGCGCGCGGCGGGCCGTCATCGTCGGCCGGCGCCTCAAAAGCGGCACGAAGCGCGCCGATGTCATGGCCGTCGACCTCAACGGTATCGAAGCCGAAGCTCCGCCACTTGTCGGCCAGCGGTTCCAGGGGCTGGACCTCGTTGGTGAACCCGTAGGATTGCAGCTTGTTGTAATCGATCACCACGGCCAGCCGGGAGAGCCGGTGCTTGCCGGTGACCATGGCGCTTTCCCAGACCGAGCCTTCGTTGATTTCGCCGTCGCCGAGGACGATGAAAAAGCGGGTGTCGCGATCGTTGATCCGTGCCGCCAGCGCCTGGCCGAGCCCGATGGCGAAGCCGTGGCCAAGCGCTCCTGTCGAGGCCTCGACCCCGGGCACCTTGCCCCGTTCGGGGTGGCCGCCGAGAAAGCTGGACTTGCGGCAGAAGGTGGCGAGTTCCTGGCGCGGGAAGTAGCCCTTGTCGGCGAGCACCGCATAGAGCGCGAGGCAGCCGTGCCCTTTCGACAGGATGCAACGGTCGCGCTCCGGCCAGT
>JADFNT010000139.1 GCA_022563215.1 Pseudomonadota bacterium | reverse complement strand
TGGACCTTCACTGGGCCGGGTACCATTGGCCCGCTTTCAATGTCGCCGACAGCGCGATTACCGTCGGCGCGCTGGTTCTGATCCTGGATTCATTGTTTGTTAGGGAAAAAAAGCGCTAAGATGCGCTAATATTAACAGGTTGGAACGTTGCTCGGGGAAACGCGCCGTTTCCATTTCCGTTCCCGGCCCGGCTGGCTTTATTAATCGAAACCGCCAATGAATTCGATGAAACCCGCAACCACCCTGGTGTCCCTTTTCGCGGCCATGGCGCTGTTGTCGGGGTGCGAATCCGCGCGCAAGGCGTTCAGCTCTGAAAAGACCGCGCCCGACGAATTCGCCGTTTATTCCCGCCCGCCCCTGAGCCTGCCGCCGGATTACAGGCTCCGGCCCCCCGCCCCCGGAACGGTCCGCCCACAGATCGATTCCGCGAAGTACCGCGCCGAACGGGCAATCCTGGGCATTACGGTCAGGAAAGACGCCGTGGCCAAGCCGCTGCGGGGCAGCACCGGGCTGATGGCGTTGTTGAGGGATACCGGCGCCCTGTCGGCGGACCCGGACATCCGCGCCATCATCAATGAGGAAACCTCGATCCTCAGTTCCCAGGATCAGGCGTTTGTCGATAAATTGATCTTCTGGGTCGACGACAAGGAACCCGGCAGCACCGTCGTCGACGCCAGGAAAGAGCAAAAACGCATCCAGGAGAACCAGGCCCTCGGCAAACCGCTGAACGAAGGCGAGACGCCTGAAATCAAACGCAAAGCCAGGCGCAAGGGCCTTTTGGACTTTTAGTTTTCCCTTGGCATTTCGCCATGGTATCGCCATCTTTACCTAGAATGATCCGGGCATGATAACGAACGTCGGAAAGACCCCTTTGCCCAAACTTCCCCAACAGACGACAAAAAGGTGCCCATTGATAAGGCGTGTGTTTTTGCCGCTTGTCCTGGCGGCGATGTTCCTTAGTGGGGGCATAAGCGGCGGTGGCGCCCGGGCCGGGGTGTTCAATCCCGAGACCTTTACGCTCGCCAACGGCATGCGCGTCGTCGTCGTCGAAAATCACCGGGTGCCGGTGGTCACCCACATGGTTTGGTACGGCGTCGGGTCGGCGGATGAAGGCCCGGGCGAATCCGGGATCGCGCATTTCCTCGAACACCTGATGTTCAAGGGCACGAAAAAGCGCCAGCCCGGGGAATTTTCCAAGATTTTGGCCCGCAACGGCGGCCGTGAAAACGCGTTTACGTCCGCCGACTACACCGCCTATTTCCAGACCATTGCCGTTGATCGCCTCGAGTTGGTGATGGAGATGGAAGCCGACCGGATGACCAACCTCAGGCTCACCGAACAGGGCGTGGCGACGGAAAAGGCGGTGGTGCTGGAGGAACGCCGGTCGCGCACCGACAACAACCCGGGGGCGATCCTGCGCGAACAGGTCAACGCGGCGCTGTTTCTGAACTATCCCTACCGCCGCCCGGTCATCGGCTGGGCCCACGAGATCGAGACGCGGAACCTGAAAAGCGTCATGGCGTTCTATAAAAAATGGTATGCGCCGGGCAACGCTATCCTGGTCGTCGCCGGCGACATCACGGCGGCAAAGCTGAAACCGCTGGCGGAAAAATATTACGGCCGCATCCCGGCCCAGAAACCGACGGCCCGGGTCCGGCCCGCGGAACCCCCGCAAAGCGCCAGCCGCAGGCTCGTCTACAAGGACGCGCGCGTGCGCCAGCCGTCGTGGAGCCGCACCTACCTGGCGCCCAGCTATTTGACCGGTGAAACGGTACACGCCTATGCGCTTGAGGTATTGGCCAACATTTTCGGCGCCGGCACCACCAGCCGCCTTTACCAGTCCCTGGTCGTCGAAAATAAAATCGCCGTCTCGGCGGGGAGCTACTATGCGCCCGACGCCCGCGGGCCCGGCCGGTTCTCCCTTTACGCCAACCCTCAACCCGGCGTCAGCATGGAGGCCCTGGAAAAGGCCATGGAGGCGGAACTGACGAAGATTCTGACCCAGGGCGTCACCGCCTCGGAGGTCGCCCGGGCCAAGAAGCGCATGCAAACGCAGGCCGTTTATGCCCGCGATTCCCTGCAAGGCGGCGCCCGGGCGTTGGGCGCGGCGCTGGCCATCGGCCTGACGGTCGAGGACGTCGAGGCCTGGCCGGACCGCATCGGCACCGTCACCGTCGAACAGGTAAATGCGGCGGCGAAGGCGGTATTGAAGGAAGGCCGCTCGGTGACCGCCCTGTTGCTGCAAAAGAAGACGGGCTAAGCCTCGATGACCGGTAAACCGAGAATCCTGCTCGCGCCTTTATTCCTGCTGGCCGTGCTGCTAAGCGTTCTCTTCGCCCCGCCACAGGCCTACGCGGTGACCATCGAGAGAGTGGTATCGCCGGGCGGCATCGAGGCCTGGCTGGTGCGCGATCACACCAACCCGATCATCACCATGCGCTTCGCCTTTCGCGGCAGCGCGGCGCTCGACCCCGAGGGCCGGGAGGGCCTGGCCAACATGGTTTCCGCCCTGCTTGACGAAGGCGCCGGCGATTTCGACAGCAAGACCTTTCAGGGGCGGCTCGAGGACCTGGTGATCACGCTGCACTTCGATGCCGGGCGGGACAATTTCGGCGGCCGGCTCCGGACCCTGGTCGAAAACAAGGCCACGGCCTTCGAACTCCTGACCCTGGCGCTGACCCGGCCGCGTTTCGATGCGGAGCCGGTGGAAAGGATCAGGAGCCAGATTCTTTCCAGCCTCCGCCAGGACGCCGAGAACCCCAACGCCATCGCCGGCAAGATCCTGTTCAAGACCCTGTTCCCGGCCCACCCCTACGGCCGCCCCGTCGACGGCACCTTGGAAAGTGTCGCCGCGATCACCCAGGCCGACCTCAAGGGCTTCGCCCGGCGCCGGCTGGCCAAGGACAACCTGACGATCGGCGTCGTCGGCGACATCACCGCCGAGGCGCTGAAGTTAGTGCTCGACAAGATATTCGGCGGGCTGCCGGCAAAGGCTGGGGCCTGGGCGATCCCGGAAGCGGTCCTCAAGGGCCAGGGCCGCACGGTAGTCGTCACCAAGCAAGCACCGCAAAGCGCCATCATCTTCGCCGACAAGGGTCCGAAACGCCAGGATAAGGATTTCTACGCCGCCTTTATTATGAACCACGTGCTCGGCGGCGGCGGCTTTACGTCCAGGCTTTACAACACAGTGCGCGAAAAGCGGGGGCTGGCGTACTCCGTCTATTCCACCCTTCATCCCCTGGAACGCGCCGGTCTGATCTTCGGCGGCGCCGGCACCGCCAACAAAAGCGCCTCGGAAACAATCGCCGTCATGCGCGCGGAATGGACCCGCATGGCGAGAAAGGGCATGAGCGAAAAGGAACTGGCCGACGCCAAGACCTATTTGACCGGGTCCTATCCGCTCAGCTTCACGTCATCGAGCCGCATCGCCTCGATGCTGATCGGCATCCAGATGGACAACCTCGGCATCGACTATCCCGACCGCCGCAACGGCCTGATCGAGGCGGTGACCCTCGACGATGTCAACCGGCTGGCGAAGAAGCTGCTGCGCCCGGACCAATTGACCGTGGTCGTCGTCGGCCAGCCCGACGGGGTCAAGAGCACCAACTGAACGACCGCTTCAAGCGGCCCTGCTTCTCTGTTAATCTCGTTTCCCCGACGGAACCGGTTGTTTTCACCATGGCGTCCTTGAAAAGTTCTCCCGCCTGGAAGGCGCTCGAAGCCCACCGCAAGAAAACCGCCGGCCTGCACATGCGGGACCTGTTCGCCGACGAGAAGGACCGATTCGATGCGATGTCGGTGGGCCTCGGCGGGCTGTTCCTCGATTATTCAAAAAACAGTGTGAGCGCCGAAACCTTTGCGCTGCTGATTGACCTCGCCGACGAGGCCGACGTCGAAGGCTGGCGCCGGCGCATGGCCGCCGGCGAGGAAATCAATGCCACCGAGGGGCGCCCGGCGCTGCATATGGCGCTCCGTGATCCCGGTGCCGGCAAGGAAATTATCGCCGCCCGCAAGGACATGGAACGGATTTGTAACGGCATCCGGGACGGCAAAATGACCGGCGCCACCGGAAAACCTTTCCAGGCCGTCGTCAACCTCGGCACCGGCGGTTCCCACCTGGGTCCGGCGATGGTTGTCGGCGCGCTCAAGGCCTTTCGGGACGGCCCCGATATCCATTTCGTCTGCAACGTCGACGGCGCCCAGATCGCCCAAATCCTCGACGGCTTGGTCCCCGAAACGACGCTTTTCATTACCGCGTCGAAATCCTTCACCACCGAGGAAACCCTGACCAACGCCCGAACCGCGCGGAGTTGGCTGAGCGAAGCCGTGGGCGACGGCGTGGGCGACGGGGCGGGCGCCCATTTCATCGCCGTTACCGCCAACGCCGGCGCAGCCAAGGATTTCGGCATCGGCGAAGACCGCATCATTGCGCTCCCCGAAGGGGTCGGCGGGCGGTTTTCCGTGTGGTCGGGGGTCGGGCTGGCGGCGGCGTTGGCTCTCGGCTGGGAGAATTTCGAGGCCATGCTTTCCGGCGCCCACGACATGGACCGGCACTTTCTAGAGTCCCCCCTGGACGCCAACATGCCGGTGATCCTGGGCGTTATCGGCATCTGGAACATCGACTTCCTGGGCGCCGAGGCGCTCGCGGTCCTGCCCTATGACGAGGGGTTGGGTCTGTTGCCCAACTACCTCCGGCAGTTGGAGATGGAAAGCAACGGCAAGTCCATTGGCCGCGACGGAACCGCCCTCGAGGCCGGCGGCGCGCCCATCGTCTTCGGCGAACCGGGAACCGGCGGCCAGCACGCCTTTTATCAGGCCCTCCATCAGGGCCGGCGATTGATTGCCAGCGATTTCATCGTCCCTTTGCGGACCCACCACCCCACCGGCGACCACCACCAACGGCTGCTGGCCAACGCCTTCGCCCAGTCGGAAGCCCTGATGATGGGCCGCCCCGGGGACAAAAACGGGGATAAGCAGCCCCCGCACCGGGCATTCGAAGGCAACCGGCCGTCGAATACCATCCTCATGGACCGGGTCGATCCCTTCACCCTGGGCCAGTTGATCGCCCTTTACGAACACAAGGTCTTCGTCCAGGCCATCATCTGGGGCATCAACCCGTTCGACCAATGGGGGGTGGAGCTGGGCAAGGAACTGGCGGCGGCGATCTTGCCGGAAGTCCTGGGCCGGGCCGCTTCCGGGGATCATGATTCCTCGACCCGGGGGCTGATCGCCCGCGCCCGCAATGCACAGGAGGGAAAGCAATCATGACCATCCGCCGCCTGCCGGAAACCGTCATCAACCGCATCGCCGCCGGCGAGGTGGTCGAGCGCCCGGCCTCGGTGGTCAAGGAACTGGTGGAAAACGCCATCGACGCCGGGGCGACGCGCATCG
>JADFNT010000138.1 GCA_022563215.1 Pseudomonadota bacterium | reverse complement strand
TGCTTATCATCATGCCGAATCGTTCGAGGGCCGGCTTGTCGAGCCCGAACTGGCGCTCGATGTCCTTGATCAGTTCCGGCGGCAGCCCCTGGGACCCTCTATACCTGCTCGGCGCGCCGGCCTGTTTGCCGGTGATCCGGGTGCGTTTGCCGGCGTTGACCTCGCTGCCGGCTTCGCCGCCGACCCGGGCGGTGACGTCGATGGCCTCGCCGGTCAACTGCGCGATAATCTGTTCCACCGGGCCGCCCGGCAAAACCTGCACGACGGCGAAGTTGACGACCATGATCCCGAACAACGTCGGGATGATCAGCAGCAATCGGCGGACGATGTAAGCGTACATTAGGTCATGACCTAGTCAGGTGCCGGTCATTATTTGGCCGAGACAAGCTTGCTTTTGAGCGCGTCTTCCTTCGTCGGGTCGACCCACCAGGCGACGAACTGGTTGCCCTGGAGGGGGGTGACGGCGGGGCGGCCGAACTTGCCCCAATAGGCGACGCGGTCGTATTTGGCGTGCCAGTGGGGGATCACCCAATGGCCCCACTGCAACACCCTATCCAGCGCCCGGACGCTGGTCACCAGGACTTTTCGGTTCGGCGCCGCGATCACCTTCTCGATCAGTTCGTCGATCACCGGGTCCTTGATGCCGATGGTGTTGCGGCCGCCTTCGATATCGGCGCCGCGGCTGCCCCAGAAGGAGCGCTGTTCGTTGCCCGGCGACAGGGACTGGCCCCAGCTGCCGACGATGACGTCGAAATCGAAGGTATCGAGGCGGCGGCGGTACTGCGACGGATCGACGGTGCGGACCCGCGCCTTGACGCCCAGCCTCTCCAGGTTCTTGGCGAACGGCAGGACGATGCGCTCGAACAGCGGGCTGACCAGCAGCACCTCGAATTCCAGAGGCTTGCCGGTTTTCTCGTTGATGCGCTTCCCGCCCTTAATCACCCAGCCGGCGTCGTTCAGCAGCTTGCTCGCCTTTAGCAGGTTGCGGCGGATGTTCCCCGATCCGTCGGTCTTGGGCGGGTTGTATTCATGGGTGAAGACCTCTGTCGGGATACGTCCCCGGTAGGGTTCCAGGAGCTTCAATTCATCGCCTTCGGGAACCCCGGTGGCGGCTAGTTCCGAATTATCGAAGAAGCTCCGCGTGCGGGCGTACTGGCCGTAAAACAGGTTCTTGTTCGACCATTCGTAGTCGAAGGCATAGGCCAACGCCTGGCGTACCCGATGGTCCTTGAACTTTCCGCGCCGGGTGTTGAAGACGAAGGCCTGCATCCCCGACGACCGGTTATGGGTGATTTCCTCCCGGCGGATAAGACCCTTTTTGACATTCGGGATGTCATAGGCGGTGGCCCAGTTCTTCGAGGAATTCTCCGCGCGGTAGTCATACTCGCCGGCCTTGAACGCCTCGAGCGCGATGGTGCTGTCGCGGTAATAGTCGTAGCGGATGACGTCGAAGTTAAAGAGGCCCTTGTTGACCGGCAAATCCCGGCCCCACCAGTTTTCGACCCGCCGATAGGTGATCGAACGGCCGGGCTCGAACTTCTCGATCCTGTAGGGGCCGCTGCCGATGGGGGGCTCCAACGTCGTCTTGGTGAAGTCACGGCTTTCCAGTAATGCTTCGGCAGGATGGTGAGTTGTCCCAGGATCAGCGGCAGTTCGCGGTTTTCGCCAGGCTTGAAGGTGAATTTGACCGTCCGCTCGCCGGTCTGAGTGACCGCCGCCACGTTGGCGTAATAAAACCGGTAAAAAGGCGTTCCCTTCTTGACCAGGATATTAAAGGACCAGATCACATCGTCGACGGAAACCGGCTTGCCGTCGTGCCAGCGGGCTTCCTTGCGTAGGGTAAAAGCGACCCACGAGCGGTCCTTCGGCACCTCCACCGATTCGGCCAATTGGCCGTACTGGCTGAAAGCCTCGTCGGCGGAACCGTGCATCAGGTTGTCGTATAGAAAACCCAGGCCGGTGGCGCTGTTGCCCTTGATGATGAAGCTGTTGAACGAATCGAAGGTGCCGATGGCCGAAAGCCTGACCGTACCCCCCTTGGGCGCGTTGGGGTTGGTGTATTCGAAATGGGTGAAGCCGGGGGGATATTTCAGGTCCCCGTGCATGGCGATGCCGTGGGCCGGGTCGGGCTTGTCTTCGGTCGCCTTCGCCGGGCCAGGAACCGGGCCCAGGATAAAAATGGCGGCAATGCCGGCAATGGCGGCTATCAGGCGCATGCGCCCCCCTTTTGTTCGGTGCAACCCCGTTTGATATTGGGGTCCGGCCATGGGCAGATCAAGACACCATTGAAGGATGGCAAAATTGTGATTTATACCAAGGAGCGGTGATAATGACTCATAGGGACGGCTTGCCAAGGTTTTCGGCAAGGAGCGTGCGTCGTGGCGATGCGGGACATCGCGAGGCGTGCGCGACGCTGTCCGAAAGCCTTGGCAAGCCGCCGTTCCGGTCGTCCATGCGGCCCGTCGGGGGCCACGGGGTGTCCCCGTTTTTTTATAGCGGGGGGCGCCCCCGCGACCCCCGGGGGCGTCGGAAAGCCTTGACGATGCACCACATCGCCCGCGACTTCCCTCCTACCCGACGGGCCGCATGGATGATCCCTAAGGGTCATTATCACCGATCCTTAGTATTACCGCCGGTCAAAACCTCAAGCGCGGCGGCGTGAAGGGCGCGATCGCCGGCCGCCAGCACCGTGCCGTCGCCCTCCATGCCCAGCGCCCGGCCCCGCCAGTCGGTGATGACGCCGCCGGCGCCTTTGACGATCGGCACCACGGCCGCATAGTCGTAAAGTTTCATGGTTCCCTCGCAAACCAAATCCACGGTACCGTTGGCCAGCAACCCATAGGCCATGCATTCGGCGCCGTAGACGGTGCGCCGGGCTTGTTTGCGCAGGCGTTCGAAGGCCGGGAAATCGGCGTCTTCGAACATCTGCGGAGAGGTCGCGTAAAGCCAGGCCTGAGCCAAATCGCCACAGGCCCGGGCCTGGACGGGATTACCGTTGAACGTCGTCGGTTGACCTTGACGGCCGATCCATCGTTCGCCCAGGGCCGGCATGTCGATGACGCCCAGGACTGGGCGGCCTTGGCGCAGGAGCGCGATCAGGGTGCCGAACAGCGGCTTGCCGGTGACGAAGGACTGGGTGCCGTCGATGGGGTCCAGCACCCAGACGAACTCGGCATCTTCTTGGGCGTTGTCCATTTCCTCGCCGATGATGCCATGATCGGGAAAGGCTTCCTCGATCAACTCCCGCATCACCGATTCGGCCTCCCCGTCGGCGACGGTGACCGGGCTTTGGTCCGGTTTGGCGCTGACGTCCATGGGGGCGCGGAAATATTTCATGGTCATGGCGCCGGCGGCGTCGGCGACCCGCCCGGCCAGTTCCACGAATGTATCGTCCGGAGACGCGGGTCCGGAATCCGTGTTGCTCATGGAAGCGGCTTCGGCTGATCGCTCAAGGAGCGCAAGAAAACGATGACCGCCGCCCGGTCCTTGGGTTTTTTGAGGCCGGCGAAGCTCATCTTGGTGCCTTTGGCGAAGCCCTTGGGACTGGCGAGAAAGGCGTCCAGGTCCTGATACGTCCAGGCGCCGCCGAGACCCTTCAGGGCGCCGGAGAAATTAAACCCGGCGGCGCCGGCCTTGGCCCGGCCGACCACGTCCCAGAGGTTGGGACCGACCCTGTTCTTGCCGCCCTTTTCCTTGGTGTGGCACGACTTGCATTTCTTGAACGTCTTGGCGCCGGCGGAGGCATCGGCCGAGGCCAGCAGGGCCGAAATATCCGATCCTCCGGCTGCCTGTTCCGCAGGCGGTTTTTCCGCCGTTCCGGAGGCCGCTCCGGAACCGCCCTCGATCTTGAAGGCGGCGACTTGCAGCGGTTCGGCATAGACCAGGGCGTTGCCGATCAAGTTGGACCCCCAGGCGATCCAGGCCGCCAACATGAGCGAAAAGCCGATCTTTTCTAACAACGATAATTGCATGGCGTTCTTTCCCATGGGCCGGACGCAAGGGCGGCCAAAAGGGTGACAAGAAGGGTTGCAACAGGGGAATGGTGCCTCATGGCGGCCTTTGGTTCAATAACCGCTTCGCCGCCCTTTCCCCGTCGCCCCGGAAAGGACCGTCAAACCTGTTTTCCCCGGACTTTCGTGCGGTTATGGTGCCAACCATGAGCGTCCCTGAAAACCCGATCATCGTCATCCCCGCGCGCATGGCGGCGACGCGTCTGCCGGGCAAGCCGATCGCCGATATCCACGGGACGCCGATGATCGTCCACGTCTGGCGCCGGGCCGTGGAAGCGGATATCGGGCCGGTGATCGTCGCCTGCGGTGATTTCGAGATCATCGACGCGGTGAAGGAAGCCGGCGGCGACGCCCTATACACCAATCCCGGTCATGCTTCCGGATCGGATAGGGTTTTCGAGGCGATGCATACGGCGGACCCGAGAAAACGCCACGATGGCGTCATCAACCTGCAAGGGGACCTGCCGACCATCGAGCCCGAAATCATCCGTGCCGTGCTGGAGCCGCTTTCCGATCCCGCCGTCGATATCGCGACCCTGTGCGCCGAGATCACCGAGGACGCCGAAAGGGATGATCCAAACGTGGTCAAGGCGGTCCTGTCGATGACCGCCGGGGCCGCCGGGGCCAATTGCGGACGGGCCCTTTATTTCAGCCGCGCCACGGTGCCTTCGCATCCCGGCCCGCACTATCACCACATCGGGATTTATGCATTCCGTCGCCAAGCGTTGGAGACGTTCGTCAAGCTGCCCCGGGGCAAGCTGGAACAGCAGGAGAACCTGGAGCAGCTTCGCGCCCTGGAGGCCGGAATGCGCATCGACGCCCGGCTCGTTGACACGGTTCCGTTGGGTGTCGATACTCCCGCCGACCTTGAACGCGCCCGCGAACTGCTCGCGCCCGGCACCTGAGCCCGAAAGCCACGCCATGACCAAGCCCGAAGATACCATCGCCTTCCAGGGCGTTCCCGGCGCTTATTCGGATTTGGCTTGCCGCGGCGCCTACCCGGAGATGACGACCCTGCCGTGCCGGTCCTTCGAGAATACTTTCGATGCGGTGCGCGAAGGCAAGGCGGGGCTGGCGATGATTCCGATCGAGAATTCCGTCGCCGGACGGGTCGCCGACATCCACCACTTGCTACCGGAATCGGACCTTCACATCGTCGCCGAGCATTTCCAGCGCGTGAACCATCACCTGCTCGGCGTGACTGGGGCCGGGATCGGCGACCTGACCCACGTGCACAGCCATATTCACGCGCTCAACCAATGCCGCAACCTGATCCGCGAGCTGGGCCTGGAGCCGGTCGAACACGTGGATACCGCGGGCGCCGCGGCCGACGTGGCGGCGGCTGGCGACAAGACCCAAGCCGCTATCGCGTCCGAGCTGGCGGCCGAAATGGACGGGCTTCAGTCGCTCAAGGCAAATATCGAAGAC
>JADFNT010000137.1 GCA_022563215.1 Pseudomonadota bacterium | reverse complement strand
TGGCCCTGATCTCGATATCCTGGGTAGAGGTAAGGACCCGCCACACGATATCGTCCTTCGGCGGGCACTGGCGGCCGAGGGCTTGTTTCAAGGCCTGGAAGGGGGGCTTTGCAAGGAATGCCGCTTCCGCCTTGGGGAGCCTTATATCCACCCACACCGCCCCGTCGCGGGTGGAGATGGCGGCGATTTGCCACCCATTCGGAGGAGGATTTTCCGGGAAATACGCCTTCATCCGCGCCGCCCCATCCTTCAGCGCCCGGCTGGGCCCGGGGCTCGGCGGCGATTGGATGGCCATGACCGCCGCCATGAGGAGAACGAAACAGAGAACCAACAAGGGTTTGGGGCGCGGGCGCATGGGCTACTGTCGCCGTTTCCTAGGCGGTGGCGCAAGGGTCAAAAGGATGCCTTAAGGAAAATTGAACACCGGAAAATTCGCTGTTGACACTAAATCAAATCATTGTGCATATACACGGATAATGACTGGGAGGATGTCAAAACCGGCACGGGCGATTCTCGATGGAACCGCCGGGTGTGCCTGTCTCAGTCTGCGCGGCGCGGCCCGCGTGGTAACCCAGATGTATGACAAAATCCTCAAGCCCAGCGGCCTCAAAGCGACGCAGTTTTCCGTCCTGGCGGCGGTGGCGACGCAAGGCCCGGCTTCCATGACCGTGATTTCCAACGCCCTGGTCATGGACCGCACGACCCTGACCCGAAACCTGAAGCCACTAATGGACCGGGGGCTGATCAAATCCTGCAAGGGCCAGGACCGCCGCCAACGGCCTATTGAAATCACCTCGAAGGGGGAAACGGTTTTGGCTCGCGCGTTGCCGCTCTGGAAACAGGCCGACGACCAAATCGTCATCGGCGTCGGGTATGCCCGCTGGCAGGGTATGGTCCGGTTGTTGGAGGAAACGAAAAATCTTTCCCACTAAGCCGGGCGACAAGGAACGCCGTGAAAAAAACGACCGCCGTGGCAATGGGAACCGCAGCGCCAAGGGGTTTCTATCCACTACCAAAACCGAACGGCATCCGGTTTATATCGGAAATGAATCCTTTATAGCGTGTCAGGGTTGATCGCGATCACACGATCAACCGTGCGTTCAGACGCCACTCGGGCTGACGCCCGCTGCGCGGCGGGTTGCGGCTTGGCCCCGCACCCAAAGCGCGCCAAGTCCGAAGGGTTCCATTCAAACTTGGTGCGCTTTAGAGGCCGCCTTCGGCCTTCTTCAGCGCTTGCTCGGCGCGGTAGCTGAGGGGGATGGAGCAGATATAGGCAAACCCCACGACCGACAAGGTCAACCACGGGGCGTTGATCAGGAAAACGGCGATGGCGCCGGCAATCAGCATGGTCGGCAGGATCCATTGCCGGCTGATCTTCAGCTTCTTGAACGAATAGGTGGGGATGGTGCTGACCATCATCCCCGCTATCACCAGCATGAAAATCCCGACAACCCAGGGCTGGCGGAAGAAATCTTCGCCGCCCTGAAAAGACAGGACCATCGGCAGCAATACCAACCCTCCGCCCGCCGGGGCGGGGATTCCGGTGAAAAAACGGGCCTGCCAGGCCGGGGCGTCATGATCTTCCATCATGACGTTGAACCGGGCCAGGCGGAGCCCGCAGCAGATGGAGAACAGCATCACCAGGACCCAGCCCAGCCTTCCGGCGTCCTTCATCGTCCACAGGTACAGCACCAACACCGGCGAAACCCCGAAACAGACGAAATCCGACAGCGAATCCAGTTCGGCGCCGAACTTGCTGGAGCCCTTGAGCAAACGGGCGATGCGACCGTCAAGAGCGTCGAGGACGCCGGCGACGATGACCGCCAGCACCGCGTGTTCCCATCTTCCTTCGAGGCCGAAACGGATCGCCGTCAACCCCGCCGCCAGGGCCAACAGGGTCAGGATGTTGGGAATCATGCGGTTGAACGACAGGTCCCTGAACCGCTTTTTCCGGGGCGTGCCGGGCGGGCGGGGTTTTTTCATGGCGTGACCTCCGGCGGGACCATTACGGGCGGACCTTGCCCGTGCGGGCGGGTTCCTGGGCGCGAATATCGGCGATCACGGTTTCCCCGGCCACCGAGCGCTGACCGACGGCGACCAGCGGCTCGACGCCTTCGGGCAGGTAGATGTCGACGCGCGAGCCGAAACGGATCATGCCGAACCGTTCGCCGGTCTTCACCGTTTGGCCTTCGGCGACGTCGCACAGGATGCGCCGGGCGATCAGGCCGGCGATCTGCACAAAGGCCATGTCCCGGCCGTCGGCCATGGTCAACCGCAGGCTTTGGCGTTCGTTGAACTCGCTGGCCTTGTCGAGGGATGCATTGAAAAACTTGCCGGGCCGGTAGTGGAGGGCGGAAATGGTGCCGTCGATAGGGATTCGGTTCACATGCACGTCGAACACGTTCATGAACACGGCGACGCGGGACCGCAACCCTTCGCCCATGCCCAGTTCCTCCGGCGGGACCGCCTGGTCGATCATTTGCACGACGCCGTCGGCGGGGCTGATGATCAAGCCGTCGCGCTCAGGCGTCACCCGGTCGGGATCGCGGAAAAAATAAACGCACCACACCGTCAACACGGCGCCGGCAAAGCCCAAAAGTTCGGAAAAGGCGGCCATGACAATCGCCGCCGCGGCGAACAGCGCGATGAACGGCCAACCGGCCCTGTGGATGGGAACCAAAAGGGTCTTCAACGGACTTAGGCCTTTCAAGGTTTCCAGGTCATGAACTAGCCAGCGGCATTCTAGTCGCTCCCGCCGGGCCCCGGGAAGGGAAAAGGGCCGGTCAGTTGGTGGCCGGGAGCGCGAACACCTGGCCGGGATAGATCAGGTCCGGGTCCTTGATCTGCTCCTTGTTGGCTTCAAAGATCGTCGTATAGCGGACACCTTCGCCATAGGCCCGCCGAGCCAGCCGCCAAAGGGAATTGCCGGGCTGGACGATAACGAAGGGTTCCGGCGGCGTCTCGCCCATCGGCTCGGCCCTGGAAAACGGCATCGACACCCGGGCCGCGACCTTGCCGGCGTTGTCGACCTGATCGGCGCGCAGCGTATAGAGGCCCGGTTTAATCCGGACATCGGGGGAAAGCCGCCAAAGGCCTGCGCCGTCGGCTTCGGTGCGGCCGATGAACCCGTTATCCAGATACACGTTGACCCGGGCCCCGGGGGCGGCGCGTCCGCTGATGAAAAGCCGCCCCTTGTCGTCGTAGTCCAGGGCCTCGACGCTGAGTCCGAGGGGGCCTTCGCCGGCCCTGCCACCCGGCGCCTGCATGACGGTGCTGGCGCCGCCGGAGCGGGGCATTTTCAGCGCCAGCGCCCCTGCTCCCGCCCCCTGGGGCCCGCCGGTTGGCCGTCCGGCGATATCCTTGTCCCGTTCGGGAACCACCAGCACCACCACGTCCTCGGAGGCCATGGGCTTACCCCCGGGGACGCGCATTTCCAGGCTCAGTTCACGGCTTCCGGGCTTCAGCTGCGCCGTCGGCACGAACACCCATTCGCCGCGCCCGTCGGCGGTCACTTCGCCGATCGGCTTGCCGTCGGCGATGATGACGACGGTGCTTCCCGGTTTGGCCCGTCCGGCCATCACCGCGTCGCCCCCGGGCTCCACCCTGATCACGTCGAAACTGGGCCGCTGCGTGCCGGCGGGTCCATCTTCCGGGCCTTTGGCCGGACCGCCGGGAGCGGCCTTTTCGGCGGCGGACTGGGTCGCCGCCGTTTCCACGACCTCGTCCTGCCACAGGAACACGTTGACGGCGATGGCGGCGGCGATGGCGGCGCCGCCGACGGCGGTGATGACAAGCGGTTTATTGACCAAGTGGCGGCCTCCTCGGCGGAGAATCGACTGATTATACCATCAATAATGATCGGCAATACTGATCGGCGATGGCGGCAAAAATATGGCGGCTTGCGGCGGCGGCGGATCATTTCTTCTTTCGTTCGATGCGGTGGAAAACCGGTGCCACGGAGCGCAGATAAAGGATTATCGCCTTGAGGTCGGCAACCTTGAGCCGTCCGGTGGTTTCATCGACCACGTCCCCCATGACATCGCCGACGAAATCGCCGTCGGGAAGCATGCCGGACTTGAGAATCTCCTGCAGGTCGCCGTCGGACCAGCGCCCGATGCCGGTTTCCTTGTCCGGGGTGATGTTGGGGATCAGCCCGCCTTCGGGGCCTTTCGTGGTGCCGGCGAGCGCCATGCCGGGGAGGGGCCCGCCCAACACATCGCGCGGCGTGTGGCATTCGCCGCAATGACCCAGCGCCGTCACCAGATAAGCGCCACGGTTCCATTGTCGGGATCGTTCCGGGTCGGCACGGAACGGCCCGGGAGTGAAATAAAGCGCCTTCCACAGGGGAACCAGAAACCGCCAGCCGAAAGGCGGGACCGCGTCATGGGGCTTGTTGGCGGTTTTGGCCGGGGGCCGGGTGAATAGATAGGCCTTGAGGTCGAGAAGGTCCCGGTCGGTGATCCCGGTATAGGACGGATAGGGAAAGACCGGGAAGTAATGGCGGCCGTCCGGGGCCACGCCCTGGCGCAACGCGCGGATGAAATCCCTGTCGCTCCATTTGCCGATGCCGTATTCGGGGTCCGGCGTGATGTTGGGGCTGTAGAAAACCCCGAACGGGGTTTTCAACTTGCGCCCGCCGGCCAGCGGCGCCCCTTTGCCTTTTTTGTCGGTATGGCAGGTGGCGCAGCCGGCGGCGGCGAACAGGTATTTCCCGCGAACCGGGTCGGGTTCGCCGGCCGGCGCCGGTCCCGAAGCGACCACGGCGGCGATCACCAGGACCGCCGAAGCCAGGCCCGGCAACCGGGCGGCCCGGGGCAAAAGGGCGGGCATTCCCGGCGGCGCTACTTCTTCTTCTCGCGGAATCTCTTATGACACGTGGCGCAGGCGTTCTTGCCGAGGGTGCTGAACTGGGCTGCCGCCGCCTTGAATTTGCCGCTGCCGGCGATTTTCGCCAGCTTCGCCGATTCATCGATGAAGGCTTGGATCACCTTCTTGAATTCCTTGGGGTTTTCCCAGATATCCTCCTTCGCCCGCGTGATTCCGAAATCGGATCCCTCGGGGAAGACCTTGGCGGCGACCTTGGCCAGGGCAGCCAGGGCGTCGGCGTGGACCCTAAGGTCTCGGGCCTGGCCGCCGGTGCCCTTGAGGATGGAGTCCATGGCCGAGTAATGGGCGCCGACGGCCTTCATCACCGATTGGCGGTACTTGATGGCGCCTTCCTGGGCCAACGCCGGCAGCGCGATCAGCCCGGCAAGGGCCAGCGACAGAACCGCTGTTTTGATCCCCTTGATCGCGGCGTTGCGAACGGTTTTCTTCATGATGGTCCTCCCCAAAGCCTCATTCCCGGGCGTCCCCCATTGTTCCATCCCTTGCCGGGAAGAAAATCCGCGAGACGCGCCGGTTGCCGACACTATATAACTCTGCCCTGACGATAACGTGACGGCCTCCATCCGGACAATCAAAATTAATTGAACG
>JADFNT010000136.1 GCA_022563215.1 Pseudomonadota bacterium | reverse complement strand
GGGGCGACATGTGGCATTACCCGGTCGCCCGCATGGTCGTCGCCGCCCGCGCCAACGGGCTCAGGCCCATCGACGGGCCGTTCGGCGATTTTTCCGATCCCGACGGCTACGCCGCGAATAGCAGGCGGTCCGCTACATTGGGGTGCGAGGGTAAATGGGCGATCCACCCGAGCCAGGTGGAACTCGCCAACGATCTGTTCAGCCCCAGCGAGGAAGACGTGACCAAGGCTCAGCGCATCATCGAGGCCATGGAACAGGCGCTGAAGGAAGGCAAGGGCGCCGTCGCGCTCGACGGGCGGCTGATCGACATCGCGTCGATCAAGCAGGCCGAGGTGATGGTTCAAAAAGCCGAACAGATCAAAGCCGCCGGCTGAACCACGCTTTCGAAGGATGCCGATTTGCATCAAGGGGGGCGGCGGGTTTTCCCCGCCGCCCTTCGCTTTTGCCGTTTGCCGTACTGTGTTAGACACCCCCCATGCATAACTATCTGGATTTCGAGAAGCCGATCGCCGAGCTTGAGGGCAAGATCGAGGAGCTTCGCCACCAGCCCGGGTCCGAAGACGTCAATATCGCCGACGAGGTTTCGAAGCTTCAGGCCAAGGTCGACAAGCTTCTGGTGCAAACCTATACGAAGCTGACGCCGTGGCAAAAGACCCAGGTGGCCCGTCATCACGACCGCCCCCATGCCCTCGATTACGTCTCGGCCCTGATCGAGGACTTCACGCCCTTGTCCGGCGACCGGCAGTTCGCCGAGGACCCGGCGGTGATCGGCGGTCTGGGGCGTTTCAACGGCGCCTCGCTGGTCGTCATCGGCACCGAAAAAGGGTCCGATACCGACGGCCGCGTGAAGCACAATTTCGGCATGGCCCGGCCCGAAGGCTACCGCAAGGCGCAACGGCTGATGAAATTGGGCGACCGCTTCGGCCTGCCGGTGATCACCCTGGTCGACACCCCAGGCGCCTATCCCGGCGTCGACGCCGAAGCCCGCGGCCAGGCGGAAGCCATCGCGCGCAGCGTCGAAACCTGTATCGGCCTCAAGGTGCCGCTGATCAGCGTCATCATCGGCGAAGGCGGGTCCGGCGGGGCCATGGCCCTGACCGCCGCCAACACGGTGTTGATGCTGGAACACGCCATTTATTCGGTGATTTCGCCGGAAGGCTGTGCCTCGATCCTGTGGCGCGACGCCGCCAAGGCCGAAGACGCCGCCAAGGCCCTGAAGCTGACCGCGGACGATCTGTTGAAGCTGGGCGTCATCGACAGGATCATCGCCGAGCCCCTGGGCGGGGCGCACCGAGACAAGCAGGCCGCCATTACCGCCGTCGGCGGCGCCATCGAGGACGCGCTTGGCGATCTGGCCGGGATCGACGGCGGGGTGTTGAAGGCCCGGCGGCGCGAGAAATACCTGGAAATGGGTTCCAAGGGGTTAAGTTAGTTTTGCCATGACTGATGCCGCCAAACCCCTTTATTCACTGGCCGGAAAGCGGGTCTGGATCAGCGGCCACGGCGGCATGGTCGGTTCGGCCCTGATGCGCCGCCTGCAATCCGAGGATTGTAAAATCCTCAAGGCGACCAGCAAGGAACTGGATTTGCGCCGCCAGGCCGAGGTCGAGGCCTGGATGGAGGCGGAGAAACCCGAAGCCGTGTTCCTGGCCGCCGGCACCGTCGGCGGCATCATGGCCAACGACACCCGGCCGGCGGAATTCATCTATGACAACCTGGCCATCGAATCGAACATCATCCATGGCGCATGGCGGAGCGGAGTCGAAAAGCTCCTGTTCCTGAGCGCCGCTTGCGTCTATCCCCGCGAAGCGCCACAACCGACTCCCGAAGACTGCTTGTTGACGGGTCCGCTGGAACCGACCAACGAAATGTCGGCCATCGCCAAGATCGCCGGCATCATGCTGTGCCAAGCCTACCGACGCCAATACGGCTGCGACTTCATTTCCTGCCAGCCTCTCAACATGTACGGTCCCGGCGATAATTACCACCCCGAGGACTCCCATGTCGTCGGCGCCCTGTTGGTGAAGGCCCATACGGCAAAGTCCGAAGGCCACCCGGACCTGACCGTCTGGGGCAGCGGCAAACCGGTGCGGGAATTCCTGTACGTCGACGATACCGCCGACGCCCTGGTGTTCCTGATGGAGCACTATTCCGATGATCGGCCGTTGAACATCGGGCCGGGGACGGTGCTCAGCATCCGCGAGCTGGCCGAAACCGTGGCCAAGGTGGTTGGCTTCGAGGGCGAATTGGTTTTCGACGCCTCGAAGCCCGACGGCATGCCTTCCAAGACCCTGGACGCGGCCCGCTTCGCGGCGCTGGGATGGAAGGCAACGACAAGCCTCGAGGACGGTCTGGCCAGGGCCTATCAATGGTATCTTGAAAACGTCGCCTGACGGGTTGCCTAGGCGCGGGTGACGCGGGTGAAAAGGCGGTTGTCGGAGCCGTCGTCCGGCAGATCGGCGGGCTTGAGCCCGCATTCCCCCAGCAGCGACGTTATCCGTGCCTGTTCCGCGCTGTCATGGGTCAACGTCTCGATCAGGACCGACTTCACCCCCGGCCCGGAAAGCAGCGACTTGGCGCCCTCCAGGATCGCCGCCTCGATGCCGTCGACGTCTATTTTGACCTGGGTCGGGGCGGGGATTCCCTCGATCGCCGCAAGATCGTCGAGGCGGAAGGCCAGGGCCTGGAGGCCGATGCCGTTGCCAATCGGCCCTCCATCGGAAATGGTGTTGCCGACGGAGCCGGCCTCGGTGCCGTTCAGGGATAGACGCGTGTTCCCGGTTTCGGCGGCGGCGGCCAGGCAAAGCGCCAACACCCGGTCGGTGACCGCGTTGAGGTGAAGGTTATGGACCAGCACCCGGTACGAGAACGGATTCGGCTCGAAGGCGACCACCTGGACCGAACGCGCCTTGGCCGCATAGAGGGTATAGGCGCCGATATTGGCGCCGATGTCGTAAAAGACGTCACCGGCACCGAATCCGTCGATCCAGGAGATCGTATTGGGCTCGCTGTCGAACCCGTGCCGGGGCCAATAGACGGACGTGCGGTCGGGGACCAGCAGGGTCAGGGCGACGCCGTTGACGGTGACGGTGGTTTGCGGCGCCAGCCCGTCGTGGACCCGGGCGCGGACGGTCAGTTTCCGCCATCGGCCTAGGATGCCCGTCGCCAGATTGACGAGGGCCACCAGGAATCGCGCGAAAAGCTTGGTCATGGTTTCAAGGCCGGGGGATCGGGCCGGGGGGCCAAGGCCGGGGGATCAGGCCGGTGGCATCGGGCAGGGTTAAATCGGATGGATAGTCTACCCCGAACCCTGGGCCCGTTTCATCCGCTAGTTTCCCGGCCCGGCGGCAACTTTAAAAGCCGGGAATGGTTGCAACCGTCCGGCGTTTCGATAAGGTTTCCCGGCAAAGGGGTACGAAAAAACATGGCCGTCGAAAAGCCCGAGGATTTCTATAAGGTCTATGCCGCCTTCAAGCGTTACCAGACGCCGGTGCTGAAGGACAAGCACGTCAAATGGTACGACCGGGAATTCTGGGTTCCGGCCCGGTGCGGGCCCGGGACCTCGGTTCTCGAAATCGGTTCCGGCACCGGCGAATTCCTGTCCTATCTGAATCACAAGGGCGTCACCCGCTTTCACGGCGTCGAACAGGACCCGGAAGCGGTCCGGGTCATGGAGCCGGGGCTGGAGTCCCACGTGACCGTCGGCGACCTTTGGGATTACCTGGACGGCGCCGGGGAACCCTTCGACCGGGTGGTGATGCTGGACGTTTTGGAGCATTTCACGGCCGCCGAAGGGGTCAGGCTTCTAAAGAAGATCAAGGACGTGCTTCGGCCCGGCGGGCTGGTCGTCGTCCGGGTGCCTAACATGGGGTCACCGTGGGGCGGCATCCATCAGTTCGCCGACCTCACCCACCAAAGCGCCTATACGGCGCAAAGCCTGGAGCAGTTGGGACTGGCGGCCGGATACAAGGCGCGGGCCTTCCTCCCGCAACGCCGCGGCAGCCCGTTCCGGCGCCTGGCCGAGGACTGCCTGCATGGGGTTCTGTCGAGGATTCTCACCACCACGCCCATCGTCTGGACGGCCAACATCATCGCCGTGCTGGAAGTGGATGGCGGCGGCTAGGGTATTTCCGGTTCACGCAGGTTCACCGGAAATACCCTAACTCATTGATTTTACGCAAATACGTCGTCGCAAACGGTTCCGTTTGCTCGGGATTTGCTCTAAACCCGCCGTATAAGCGCCTTTACACCACCTTGCCGTGGCAGTGCTTGTACTTGCGGCCCGAATTGCATGGGCACGCGGCATTGCGCGCCACCCGGCCCCAGGTGGCGGGGTCGTCCGGGTCGACGGTTTCGGCGGCCTGGCGGCGCATGACCGGGGCCAACGCCAACCCTTCCTCGCCGTCTCCCCCGGCAAAGGCGGCCTCGCCCTCGGCACCGCCGGCGTAGGCGGCCTCGCCGACGAAAGCCGGGTCCTGGCGGGTTTCGGTCACTTGTTGCGGGGACTGTAGAAACAGCGGCTCGTCGGGGGCGACTTCCAACTCCACATGGGCCAGCACCTGAGTCACCCGCTCGCGCAGCATGTTCAGCATATCGTCGAACAGGTGGAAGGCCTCGCGCTTGTATTCGTTGAGCGGGTCCTTCTGCGCATAGGCGCGCAGCCCGATGCCCTGACGCAAATGGTCGAGGCTCAGCAGGTGGTCCTTCCAAAGCTGATCCAAGAGCTGCAACAGGAGGCTTTTTTCGACGTCACGCATGATCTCGGGCCCGTAGGCGGCGGTCTTGGCGGCCATGCGTTCCTCGACCGCCTTCGATAACCGCTCCAGGATTTCCTCGTCGGCGATGCCTTCTTCCTTGGCCCAGTCGGCGATCGGCAAATCGAGGCCGAAAACCCGCAACGCCTCTTCATGCAGCGAATCCGTGTCCCACTGTTCCGCATAGGCCTTTTTCGGGATGCACCGGGCGACCAGGTCTTCGATGACCTGATAGCGCATGCCGGTGACGTCCTCGGAAACGTCCTCGGTGGCCATCAATTCCTTGCGCTGTTCGTAGATGACCTTGCGCTGGTCGTTCATGACGTCGTCGAACTTCAGCAGGTTCTTGCGGATTTCGAAGTTGCGCGCCTCGACCTTCTGTTGCGCCTTTTCGAGCGCCTTGTTGACCCAGGGATGGATGATCGCCTCGCCTTCCTCCAGGCCCAGCTTCTGCAACATGCTGTCGATGCGCTCGGACCCGAAAATCCGCATCAGGTCGTCTTCCAGCGACAGGAAGAACTTGGACGCCCCGGGGTCGCCCTGGCGGCCCGAACGGCCGCGCAGCTGATTGTCGATGCGGCGGCTTTCATGGCGTTCGGTGCCGATGATGACGCACCCGCCGGCCTCGATCACCAGGTTCTTTTTTTCCTCCACCTCGGCGCGGATGCGGGCGATACCCTTTTCGCGCGCGTCCTCGCCGGTGACATCGCCCAACTCCTGGAGTCCGCGCATGTCGAAGTTGCCGCCGAGCTGGATATCGGTGCC
>JADFNT010000135.1 GCA_022563215.1 Pseudomonadota bacterium | reverse complement strand
GCTCGAACAGCGATTTCATCAACTTGCGGGCCGGGGCGTCGAGGCCGGAAACGGCGGAAACCTGGGCCGTTACGGTCTTCTTGTAATGCTCGATGGCGTCCAGGAATACCTCGTGCTTGGAACCGAAGGTGTCGTAAAAGCTGCTTTTCGAGAGCTTCATGGCGCCGATCAGGTCGCACAAGGACGTCGCCTCGTAGCCTTTCGACCAGAACACTTGCATCGCCTGGTTCAGCGCTTCGGTGGTATCGAATTCCCGTGGCCGTGCCATAACGTTTTCGCCTTCTGTAAAACCGGGCTGTAAAATCAGGGCCGTATGGTGCCCCGAATTTCTATCGGTCCTCATTATACATATTATGGACCAATTAGTCCATAATAATTTCGCATGCCTGCCATGCGCAGACACGGCAACTAGGCCATGAACTCATAAAATGGGATTTTAAAGAGATTTGGGGCTTAGATAAGCCCGGCCAGGGGCGACGTCTTAGATAAGCCCGGCCAGAGGCGATGAAGGATCGGCATACATCTTCTTCGCCATGCGCCCGGCCAGATAGGCGTCGCGCCCCGCCTCCACCGCCGCCTTCATCGCCCGGGCCATGCGTACCGGGTCCTTGGCTTTGGCGATGGCGGTATTCATCAGAACCCCGTCGCAGCCCAGTTCCATGGCGATGGTGGCATCCGACGCCGTGCCGACGCCGGCATCGACGATCACCGGCACGCCGGACTGTTCCTTGATGATCCGGATATTGACCGGGTTCTGGATGCCGAGGCCCGACCCGATGGGCGCGCCGAGCGGCATGATGGCGACGGCGCCGACGTCTTCCAGGCGCTTGCACATGATCGGATCGTCGGAGCAGTAGACCATCACCTGGAACCCCTCTTTGGTCAGGGTTTCCGTGGCCTCCAGGGTTTCCGGCATCATCGGATAGAGGGTCCGCTCATCGCCCAGGATTTCCAGCTTCACCAGGTCCCAGCCGCCGGCCTCGCGGGCCAGGCGCAGCGTGCGCAGCGCGTCGTCGGTGGTGAAGCAGCCGGCGGTGTTGGGCAGGTATGTGTACTTCTTCGGGTCCAGGTAATCGACCAGCAACGGCTTCGACGGATCGTCCAGGTTGACGCGCCGGATGGCGACGGTGATTATTTCCGAGCCTGCGGCCTCGGCCGCCAGGCGATTGATCTCGTAATCTTCGTATTTGCCGGTGCCGATGATCAGCCGCGATTTGAACCGCTTTCCGGCGACTTCCCAGGTATCGTCGTCGGACAGGGATTGGGGTTCCTTGGCCTTGTCTTTTCTCGGCACCTCATCGGGCGTGCCGCCGCCGATGAAATGGACGATTTCCAGCCTGTCGCCGTCGTCCAGCGAGAGGCCGGCGTAATTGGACTTGGGCACGATTTCTAGGTTGCGCTCGACGGCCACTTTCCGGGGGTCGAGGCCGATCTCGCCCAGCAACTGCTCGACCGTCATCGGAGGGTCGAAATTCCTTTGTTCGCCGTTTATGGTCAGGTGCATTGATTGTTCCGTTTTCCGCCCATCGGGGTATCGCTCCCAATCCTTAAGTATGGCGCGGCGCGGGGGGCCTTTCAACCGGGCAGAATGGGGAAAACTGGAAGTTTCTTCATTGAGCGTCTATAAGTCGCCAAACCACCAGGATGACCCCTTTAAAACCAATGACCGCAAGCGTGCTGGTCCTCAATGGACCCAACCTCAATCTGCTCGGCACCCGCGAGCCCGATATCTACGGCTCGGACACGCTCGACTCCATCGAGGCGGCGTGCCAGAAGCGGGCCAAGGGATTGGGCCTGACCGTCGAGTTCCGGCAGACCAACAACGAAGGCGAGATGGTGGACTGGGTGCAGGAAGCGGCCGGATCATACCAGGCGCTGATCGTCAATGCCGGCGCCTATACCCATACCTCGGTGGCGCTTCTGGATGCGTTGCTGGCGGCCGGGCTGCCGGTGATCGAGGTCCACCTTTCAAACATCTACCAGCGCGACGAGTTCCGCCAGCAGTCCTACGTTTCCAAGGCCGCCGACGGCATAATCTGTGGCCTCGGCGGGCTCGGCTACGAATTGGCCCTGGAAGCCCTGGCCCAGCGGCTCGGCACCCTCAAGGAAGCCTGAATAATAAACAGCAGACCATGGCAAAAAGTCCGAAAAACGAAATCGACGAAGAGCTGGTCAAGAATTTGACCCGGCTGTTGGAAGAAAACAACCTGACGGAAATCGAATACGGCCGCGACGGCTGGCATATCCGGGTCGGCCGGGGCGGCGGCGTCACGGTTTCCGAATCCCGGCGTGAAAGCCTGGATGCCGATGATTCCCCGGGAGCCGCCCCAGGGCCCGATGCATCGTCCGCCGCCGACAACCCCAACGCCGTCACTTCGCCCATGGTCGGCGTCGTCTTCACCAGTTCCGATCCCGACTCGCCCCCCTTCGTCAAGCCCGGCGACGAGGTCACCGAGGGTCAGACGCTGCTGCTGATCGAGGCGATGAAGGTCTTCAACCCGATCACGGCGCCGAAATCAGGCCGGGTGACGGAAATCCTGGTCGCCAACGGAGCGCCGGTGGAATTCGGCGAACCCTTGCTGATCCTTGAATAGGTGATACAGGCCACTAAGACCGGACGCATGACCCGTCCCGCAACCACAAAACCGGTACCGGCCGATGTTTGACAAGGTCCTGATCGCCAACCGCGGCGAAATCGCGCTCCGAATCCTCCGCGCCTGCCGGGAGATGGGCATCCAGACCGTCGCCGTCCATTCCACCGCCGACAACGACGCCATGCACGTGCGCCTGGCCGACGAGGCGGTGTGCATCGGGCCGCCGCCGGCCAAGGACAGCTACCTCAACGTTTCGGCGATCCTCAGCGCGGCCACCATCGCCAACGCCGACGCCATCCACCCGGGGTATGGGTTTCTCGCGGAAAACGCCGACTTCGCGGCCATGGTCGAGGAACACAAGTTCAAGTTCATCGGCCCGTCACCGGACCACATCCGCCTGATGGGCGACAAGATCGCCGCCAAAAAGGCGGTGTCCGACGTCGGCATCCCGGTGGTGCCGGGATCGGACGGACCGCTGAAGGACGCCAAGGACGCCCGCGCCCAGGCCGACGCCATCGGCTATCCGGTGCTGATCAAGGCCACCCAGGGTGGCGGCGGGCGCGGCATGAAGGTGGTCGAAGATTCCTCAGCCGTTGGCGAAGCCTTCGACCTCACCACCGCCGAGGCCGAGGCCGCGTTCGGCTCGGGCGAGCTCTACCTGGAGAAGTTCCTGGCCGCGCCGCGCCATATCGAGGTCCAGGTGCTGGCCGATCATCACGGCGCCGTGGTCCATCTGGGCGAGAGGGACTGTTCGCTCCAGCGCCGCCACCAGAAACTGATCGAGGAAGCGCCGTCACCGGCGCTAAACCAAAAGGAACGCCAGTCCATCGGCGATCGTGTGGTCGGCGCGGTCAAGAAGCTGGGCTACCGCAGCGTCGGCACCATGGAGTTCCTGTACGAGGACGGCGAGTTTTACTTCATCGAGATGAACACCCGCCTTCAGGTCGAGCACCCGGTCACCGAGATGATCTGCGGGCTCGACCTGGTGCGCGAGATGATCCGCATTGCCGCCGGCGCGCCGCTCGGTTTCGGCCAGTCCGACGTCAAGTTTTCCGGCCACGCCATCGAATGCCGGATCACCGCCGAAAACCCCGACACCTTCACACCCTCGCCGGGCCGGGTCGACGTTTACCACGCCCCCGGGGGGCTTGGGGTGCGGGTCGATTCCGGGCTTTTTTCCGGTTACACGGTGCCGCCCCACTACGACAGCCTGATCGCCAAGCTGATCGTTCACGGCGCCAACCGCAACGAATGCCTGATGCGGCTCCGCCGCGCCCTCAGCGAATACGTGATTGACGGGCTGGAGACCATCATTCCGCTGCATCAGCGGCTGATGAACGAAGCCGATTTCGTCGACGGCAATTACGACATCCACTGGCTGGAGAGGTTCGTCGAAAGCGGCCAAGGGGGCAAATAAACCCTAGGCCCAAGGAGGCCCACCCATGAGCCGGCACGACCCGGGAGCCCACGACCTGACGCCTGAATTGCTGCTCCGCGCCTACGCGGCCGGCATCTTCCCGATGTCGGAAAGCGACGACGACCCGGGCGTGTTCTGGGTCGACCCGCAGGTCCGGGGGGTCATTCCGCTGAACGATTTCCATGTTCCCCGGCGGTTGAAGAAAACCGTCCGCGGTGGCGCCTTCGAGGTCCGTTTCGATACCGCCTTCACGGAAGTCCTGGAACGGTGCGCGAAATCGAAACGCGGCCGCCGCGAAACGTGGATCAACGCGCCGATCAAGAACGCGGTGGAAGGATTATTCGAGCTCGGCTTCGCCCACAGCGTCGAAACCTGGCGCGACGGCAATCTGGTCGGCGGGCTATACGGGGTCGCGCTCGGCGGTGCGTTTTTCGGCGAAAGCATGTTCTCGCGTTTCCGCGACGCCTCGAAGGTAGCGATGGTGCATTTGGTGGCGCGGCTGAAGTGGGGCGGGTTCGGGCTTCTCGACGTGCAGTTCATCACCGACCACCTGCGCCAGTTCGGAGCCGTCGAAATCCCGGCCCGGGTGTATCTCGAACAACTCGACGAGGCGCTGAAGATCAAGGCGGCGTTTTACCGCGACGCCGCCCCTTCCGAGGTCGAGGGCGCCTTGGAGGAACTGTTCCGGCAATCCAGCACCCAGACGTCGTAGACCGGGTGTTCGAGGGCCGACAGCGCCGGGCTCGAGGCGTACATCCAGCCGCGGAACAGGCTGACCGCCGCCTCGCCCTGGCGGACCTCCCAGATATCGAGGAAAGAGGCGCTTTCCGGGGTCTCCTCGGGCGGGCGCTTGTCGCAATGGCGGGCAATGATCTCCAGCGTCCCGAACTTCACCACCTCGCCCACCGGCGCCTCAATGGTCGACACCCGGGCCGTGACCTTGTCCATGCCCTGCAGGATGGCGATCTCGTAGGGGGCCGCCGCCGCCGGACCGCCCAGGGCGGCCAAAAACGGGGCGGCCGAAACCAGGGTGGCCAAGGCGGCCGGCTTCAAGGTCCGGGTTATTCGGCTTTGGGGGCTATTTTCCACCTTTTGCCGATCCGCCGGTGGCGAGGAAGATGATTACGCGGGTTTCCGAGTTCATCGGCTCAAGCGTCTCCCGGCCCTCTTCCGACCGGGGCCGTCATTCCGGAATCCAGGGTTCGTAGTCGCCGGTCGCCGCCGCCCGTTCGCCGCCCCGGTAGGCGTGGCCCTGGGGCCGGTAAGCGCCGGCGGTGCCGGTCTGGTTGGCCAGGTGCTCTTTCTGCCACGGTTTCGATTCGGCGGCTTCTTCCGACAACGGCTCGGACGTGGTGTGGTGGAGCCAGGCGTGCCATTCCGGCGGCACCCGCGACGCCTCGACATCGCCGCGATACAGGACCCAGCGTCTTTCGCGGCCGTAGAGCTTTCCCTTGCGGGCCCGGTAATAGCGGTTGCCGAACTGGTCGGTTCCAACCATCAAACCGTGCAGCCA
>JADFNT010000002.1 GCA_022563215.1 Pseudomonadota bacterium | reverse complement strand
AAGCGGCCCCGGGGGACCCGCCTTCGCGAAGCCCGCTTCGGCGGGCGAAGGAAGGGGCCGTGAGGCCGGAGGTGTCCCCCGAAAACAAAAACATAGGTCCCGGACTATCGGGGGGCCTGACAGGGAAACAAAAAACCAGGCGCGGAAAATCCCTGCCGCGATCAGTTCTTCCTATTCACCATGTCAAAGAGCGGCCTCCGGCAGCGCCGAAGGGTAAAGAACAAATATAGAACATTTTAGAGGTTCCGTCAAGCCGAGAGACGACTTCGCGGCGTGCCGGTCAAAAGCGCCGGCAACACGAAGACCGCCGGGCGGGGCGTTGAATCTACTTGCACAAGAAACCCGGATTGCTCACATTGGGGGCGTCGGTTACACATTATCCCGGTGTGCCCGCTTAGATGCTTTTGCTCTTCGGCCGGGCACCCCCGAGAAATAGTGAATCCTACGACACCACGACGTCGGTGGAAGCGGCAGGCGCTAACTCGATACTTTGACCCGATATTGTGAAAGGACAAGATGTGACATGACCACCGGAACGGTAAAATGGTTCAATCCGACTAAGGGATATGGATTCATCGAGCCGAGCGACGGCTCCAAGGACGCCTTCGTCCATATTTCCGCCGTCGAACAGGCGGGACTGACAACTCTCAACGAAGGACAAAAGGTCGAATACGAACTCGTGCCCCGTGAAGACGGCAAGTCCTCGGCGGAAAAACTGGTCGTCCTCGACTGAGCAGTCCCGCTTGGCTGTCGTCAAAGTCCCTGGCGCCGGTATCGTTCGGTTTCTGGCGGTTTCCGGTATAAAGTTCGCCACGTGATGCACCGTCGCGGGCCGACTGGCGACGGTGACCCGGCATCGGGACAACTGTTCATCATTTACAGCCGGAATTGTCCTCGCCCCGCGGTAATTTCGTGCGGCACAGGATGGCGCCGTCCATCTTCACGTTCTTCAGGATCGCCTTCGTCAGATCAACGTCACTCAGATTAGTCCCGTTTAGGTCTACCTCATCTAGCTCCGCCTTGGTCAGGTCGACCCCCGTCAGGTTGGCGTCTTTCAGGTTCGTCTGTCTCAGCCAGGCCCGGGTCAGGTTGGCTCCGCTCAGGTCCGCCTTGCTCAGGTTCCCCCGGCTGAGATTAACATTACTCAAGTTCGCCCCTTTCAGGCTGGCACCGCTGAAATCCGCCCGTTCGAGAAGAGCGCGGTCCATATCCGCCTTGTCCAGGGTCGCGCCGTTCAGTTTCGCCCTTGTCAGGTTCGCATTCGTCAGCTTCGCCGCCGTCAGGTTCGCCCCTCTCATGTCCGCCGCCCTCAGATCGGCGCCCGACATGTCGGCGTACGACAGATCGGCGTTTCTGAATTTTGCCTTGTACAACAACATGCTCAGCTTCGCCTTTTTCAGCTTCGCGCCGCTGAAATCGGTCTTGCGCAGATTAGCATCCGTTAGGTTTGCCCCTTCCAGATTGGCGCCGCTCAGGTTCGCCTTGTTGATGTCCACCTTCTTCAGGTTTTGGCCATGCAGATCGACGCCACTGAGATCGCATTTAGCACACTTGCGCAATAATTTTAGGTTCTTGAGGGCCTCTTCCTCGAAAGCGTGAACCGGTGAAAAGCTCACCACGAAAAGAAACAATCCAGCCAACAATATTCTCATTCCAGTGCTCCATGGATTTCTGTGTGATCCAAAAGTCCGCTGATTCCACCAAAGGCGGTAAGGTAACTACCTGAGATGACTGGCGTATGTCATTACATTTCGTTGTATGTCAGGGTCGTTTTAAAATCCGATTTTGCGCCAACGCCAAGCGATCCTTTTCCGCACATCCCCCGCTCCATCACCTAATCCAATCATATATTTCAACAAGCGCCCGTTTCGGGGCCGAAACCGGCCTTTCCTTTGCCTGATCCCTTGTCGTCGCACCGGGCGGGCGTTTAATCTGTTGCCGTGCTGATGGAAATCAACCCGCTGCAGGCTTTCCTGGTCGGCGCCCTGATCGTGGCGCTGATCGCCGCCCTTGTCGTCCTTCGGCAACGAAAGCGCTTCGACGATACCGAGACCGAGCGCCAACGCCTGGAGGCGGTCGCGGTGAAGGCGCGCGAGATGCTGTCGGCGGCGCCCGATGGACTGTTCCTGTGGGATCACGTCAACGGCGGCTTCACGTGCTCGCGGCGCCTCGCGGTACTGCTCGATTTGGATGCCGGCACCCAGGCCCATTATGAGGACATCCGCGTCTGCTTCGAGGGCGATTCGCTGCGCGCCCTCGAACAGGGTGTTTCGCTGTTGCGGGCCGGTGGAATGCCGTTCGACCTTTTGTTGACGGCCGGGCGGCGGCGCCTTCAGGCGATCGGCACCCGCGCCGAAACCGACGCCGGCGAGACCCTGGCCGACATGGTGTGGCTGCGCGACGTTACCGACGCCGGGGGTACCGGCGCTGACCACCGCATCGCCTCGGTCAATACGTCGGGGCTCGACGACCGGCACCTGACGGCGCTCCTCGACGCCATGCCGCTGCCGGTGTGGCTTCGCGATTCGAAACTGTCGCTGGCCTTCGTCAACCAAGCCGCACGCGAAGTCGCCGACACCGATTCCGCCATGGCCGACCAGGCCCGCCGGCAGGGCCAGCCGGTCACCGAGCGCCGCCACCTGGGCGGCAACGGCTCGGAGCGCCTGCTGGAAGTCACGGAAACGCCGCTTGGCACGTTGGGCGGCGGCGAGGGCACCCCGACCGGCGGTACTATCGGCTTCGCCGTCGACCGCTCGGATTGGATCGAAAAGGAAGGCCAATACCAGAAGCTGACCGCCGCCCAGGGCGCGGTGCTGGAAAGCCTGGAGACGGCGATCGCCATTTTCGACGCCGGGGCCGAGCTCCGGTATTTTAATGCCGCCTATGCCGAACTTTGGGACTTGGACCCCGACTGGCTGAACACCGGACCCGGCCTCGGCGAGGTGCTGGAACGCCTGCGCGAACAACGGAGCCTGCCGGAAGTCACTGATTTCCGCCAATTCAAGATGCGCCAGCTTGAGCAGTTCGAGACCCTGGGCGAGGAAAGCCAAGAGCTCCTGCACCTGCCCGACGGGCGCGCGATCCGAAGCCTTGTCAACCGGAATGGCAAGGACGGATTGGTGTTCCGGTTCGATGACGTCTCCGAGCGCCTGGACCTGGAGCGTTCGTACAAGTCCCTGAACGCGGTGCAGAGCGAGTCGCTCGACAACCTGCACGAAGGCATCGCCGTGTTCGGCAGCGACGGCCGGCTGAAGCTTTCCAACCCGGTGTTCGCGGGGCTGTGGGGCTTTGACGAAGAAACGCTTAACGGCGACTACCACGTTTCCGATTTCGTTGACCACACGCGCACCAAGATCACGGTGGAAGGCGGCTGGGACGACCTGAGCTGGGGGGTGCACAAGGAGAAGGTCGTCGCCCGGCTAATGAGCCGCGACAACACCACCGGCAAGCTCGAACTCGACAACGGCACGGTGGTCGAATACGCCAACGTGCCGCTGCCCGACGGCGCCATGCTGCTGAGCTATATGGACATCACCGATTCGACCCGGGTCGAACAGGCCTTGCGCCAGCGCGCCGAGGCGCTGGCCGAAGCAGACCGGCTGAAGACCGAATTCATCGCCAGCGTGTCCTTTGAGGTGCGCACACCGCTGAACACCATCATCGGCTTCGCCGATATGCTGGGCCAGGAATACTTCGGCGAACTCAACCGCCGCCAGAGCGAATACGCCAAGGGCATCCTCGACACTACCCGCGGCCTGATGTCGGTGGTCGGCGATATTCTCGACCTCGCCTCCATCGAGGCAGGGCGCCTGGAGCTCGACCGTGACACCGTCGACGTGCACGGGCTTCTGGTTTCGGCCCTGAACATGATTCAGGAACGGGCCCGGTCCAAGGACATGAGGCTGGAATTCGACTGCCCGCCCGACATCGGCTGGATATCGGCCGACGAAAAACGCCTCAAGCAGGTGGTGTTCAACCTGTTGTCGAACGGCATCACGTTTACCCCTTCGCGCGGCACCGTGCGCCTGGAGGCCCGGCGCGAGGACGACGACCTGCTGATCACCGTCGCCGATACCGGCATCGGTATTCCCCAGGCCGACCGCGAACGGGTGTTCCGGCCGTTCGAAAAGGGCGCCGGCCCGGTTGACTCCCAGGGCACCGACAAAAGCGGCGCCGGTCTGGGACTCAGCATGGTGCGCAATTTCATTCAACTGCACGGCGGCACCGTCGACGTGAAGTCGCCGCCGGGGCGCGGCACCACCATCATCTGCCGGCTGCCGGCCGCCGGACCCGCCGGCGAGGACGGTTAGTGAACAACAAACCTGACATGGACGATACGGGGAAAACGCCGATCAGGGTCGAACTCGCCGACGAGGCGGCGACGGCCGCCCTCGCCGCCAAGGTCTCGGCCCGGGCCCAACGGGGCGACGTTTTCGCCCTTTCCGGCCCCTTGGGCAGCGGCAAGACCGTCTTCGCCCGCGCCTTCATCAACGCCCGCACCCGAACACCCGAGGAAGTCCCGAGCCCCACCTTTACCCTCGTCCAGGGGTATGAATTTCCGAACGCAGAGGGGGCCATCCCGGTTTATCATTTCGATCTGTTCCGGATCGAGAACGCGGACGAAACGGCGGAGCTGGGCATGGACGACGCCTTCGCCGAAGGAATTTCCCTGATCGAGTGGCCGGACCGCCTCGGCGCCCGCCTGCCGGAGGACCGGCTCGAGGTTTTCCTGGACCAGGGACCGAGCCCCGATTCCCGGCTCGCCTCGCTGGCCGGGCACGGGTCATGGAAGGCGCGCCTGGAAACCCTTGGCCCGGAGGTCACGGGCGATGACTGAGCGCGCCGAATTGATCGATTCCTTCCTCGCCGCCAAGGGCTGGGACGGCGCCCGGAGGACGGCGCTGGCCGGCGACGCGTCGTTCCGGCGTTACGAACGGCTGACCCTGGGCGACCGGGGCGCGGTGCTGATGGACGCGCCGCCGCCCGAAGAGGACGTCGATGCCTTCGTCGCCGTCGCCCGGCACCTGAAATCCCTCGGCTTCAGCGCCCCGGATATTTTCGCCAAGGACCGGGAAAACGGCCTGTTGCTGCTCGAGGACCTGGGCGACGAGACCTATGCCCGGGTCCTCGACGGAGACAACGGCGGCGCGGCCGAAGCCGGTCTTTACGAGCTTGCCGTCGATGTGCTGATCGAGCTGCACCGGATCGATCCCGAGCGCGTCGTGGCGCCGGGGCTGGAGGATTACGACGACGACAAGCTCCTGGAAGAGGCGTCGCTGCTCATCGACTGGACATGGCCGGCGGTGTTCGGCGAACCGCCTGGTGATAACGTCCTTGGCGAATATAAAGACGCCTGGCTCGAGGTTTTTCCCGCCGTCCGCACCGGCCCCGAAACCCTGGTGCTCCGCGATTATCACGCCGATAATCTGATGCTGCTCGGCGGCCGCGACGGCGTATCGCGCTGCGGGCTGCTCGATTTCCAAGACGCGGTCCGGGGGCCGGGGGCCTATGACCTGATGTCGCTGTTGGAAGACGCCCGGCGCGACATCGACCAGGGGCTCCGCCAAGCCATGCGCGAGCGCTATTTCGCCGCCTTCCCCGACCTCGACCGGGATGCTTTCGAGGCCGCGTTCCGGGTCCTCGCCGCCCAGCGCCACGCCAAGGTCATCGGCATCTTCACCCGGCTGTGCGTCCGCGACGCCAAGCCCGATTACCTGGTCCATATCCCCCGGGTGTGGCGGCTGCTCGAAGCGGCGCTCGAACACCCCGTCCTGGCCCCGGTGGCAAAATGGTTCGAGGCCCACGTGCCGGCCGATAAAAGGACAATCCCGCCCTGCCCGGCGGCCGGAGCCTGAAGACGATGGCCAAGAAAACGCTCGACCAAGCCATGGTCCTGGCCGCCGGCCTCGGCACCCGCATGAGGCCCGTCACCGACACCCTACCCAAGCCCCTGATCGAGGTCGACGGCCGCGCCCTCATCGACCATGCCCTTGACCGGCTGCAAGCCGCCGGAGTCACCGACGCCGTCGTCAACACCCATCACCTGGCCGATCAGGTGGAGGCCCACCTGAAGGACCGGACCTCGCCGGCGATCAGGCTATCACCGGAAAAAAAGCTGTTGGAAACCGGCGGCGGCATCGCCAACGCCCTGGCGCTGCTTGGTGACGGGCCGTTCTTCACCGTCAACGCCGACGCTTTCTGGCTCAACGGGCCTTTAGACGCTCTCGGGCGGCTGGCTGATACCTGGGACGACGCCAAGATGGACGGGTTGTTGCTGCTCCATTCCACCGTCGAGGCCTATGGCTATACGGGGCAGGGTGATTTCCGCGCCGCCGGCGACGGGCTCCTGGAACGCAAGCTGGAAGCCGAAGTCTCGCCGTGGCTGTTCACCGGCATCCAGATTCTGCACCCGCGGCTGTTCAAGGGCTCGCCCAAGGGGGCGTTTTCCCTCAACCGCCTCTATGACCAGGCGATCGAGGCGGGGCGCCTTTACGGCGTCGTCCACGACGGCGAATGGTTCCACGTCGGCACCCTGGAGGGACTGCAAGAAGCCGAAACCTACATGCACCTGCGCTACGCCGGCACCACGCACCGCTGAGGCCGGAAAGAATGAGCCCCCCACCGCGGAAAAAAACGCCCAAGAAATCACCCCCCCGAAAACCTCAGGTCTTCACCATTCCGGCGGGACCCTCTTTCGTCAACATCCTGGCGGCCGGAATCCTCGACCGGGTCGACGGCGATCCGGCGGCGCTGGCCCGCGTCACGGTCCTGGTGCCGACCCGGCGCGCCCGGCGCAGCCTGGCCGAAGCCTTCCTGCGCCAGAGCGATGGCCGGGCGATGCTGCTGCCGCGCACGCTTGCCCTCGGCGACCTCGACGAGGACGAAATCCTTTTCGCCGGCGGTTTCGAGAGCAGCAGCGATCCTGGCGGCGCCCTCGGCGTCGAACCCGCCCTGTCGGGTCTGAAGCGCCAGTTGCTGTTGACGCGGCTGGTGATCGCCGGCCCCGGCGGCCATAGTCCCGACCAGGCCGCCCATTTAGGCCTTGAGCTGGCCCGGCTTCTGGATCAGGTCCACACCGAGCGGCTGACATTCGACGGGCTCGACGGGCTGGTTCCCGACGCCTTCGCCGAACACTGGCAGCAGACGCTGGAATTCTTGCACGTGCTGACCGAACAATGGCCCGCCGTGCTGGCGGCCGAGGGGGCGCTGGACGCCGCCGAGCGCCGCAACCGGCTGTTCGACGCTCAGGTGCGGGCGTGGACGGAAAATCCGCCCGCCGATCCGGTCATCGCCGCCGGCTCCACCGGCTCCATCCCCGCCACCGCCGACCTGCTGGCGGTGATCGCCGGGTTGCCGCAAGGCGCGGTGGTGCTGCCCGGTCTCGATTTGGAGGCGTCGCCGGAAGCCTGGGCGGCGCTGGAGGCTCCCCATCCCCAGTATGGCCACCCGCAGTTCGGCATGGCGCAGTTGCTGGCCCGCCTCGGCGTCGAGCGCCAAGACGTCGAGCCTTGGGACGCCCCCGGCGCCCCGGCCGGGCCCTCGGCCCCGGCGCGGCTGATCAACGCCGCCCTGACCCCGGCCGGCTTCGAGGCGCCAAGCCTTAACGCCAAGGACATCAAGGCGGCGGTGGCGGGGATTACCCGCATCGATTGCCCCGGCCCCCGGGAAGAGGCGGCCGTCATCGCCCTGGTCATGCGCCGCGCCCTCGAGGACGAGGAAAAGACCGCCGCCCTGGTGACGCCGGACCGGGGCCTGGCCCGCCGGGTGGCGGCGGAGCTGGCCCGCTGGGGCATCGACGTCGACGATTCCGCCGGGCTGCCCCTGGCCCAGACCCCGCCCGGGGCGTTCCTGCGCCTGACCGCGAGGATGGCCGACGACGGCTTGGCGCCGGTGGCGTTGCTGGCGGCGCTCAAGCATCCGCTGGCGGCAGGCGGAATGAAGGCGGGCGCGTTCCGCGACCGGGTTAGAACCCTGGAAGTCGAGCTTTTGCGCGGCCCGCGCCCGGCGCCCGGGTTCAAAGGGCTGAGGTTGGCGCTGAAGACCAAAAAGAAACTGCCGAAAAAAATCCAAACCGATCTGAAGGCTCTGCTTGATTGCCTGGAAGCCGTGATCGCCCCCCTGGCCGGGCTGATGGCCGGAAAACCGGTGCCGTTCCCGGACCTGCTCCGCGCCCACGTGGCCATGGCCGAGGCCCTGGCCGCCGGCGACCAGAGGCAAGGCTCCGAGCGCCTGTGGGCCGGGGACGCCGGCGAGGCGGCGGCCGGTTTCGTCAACGAGTTGCTCAACGCGGGAGACGTTCTCGATGCCGTCACCGGCGCCGATTATCCGGCGCTGCTCGAAACCCTGATGGCCGGTATCCCTGTCCGGCCCCGCTACGGCCGCCACCCGCGGCTGCATATCTGGGGCCTGCTGGAAGCGCGGATGCAGCAGGCCGACGTGATGATCCTGGGCGGCCTCAACGAAGCCACCTGGCCGCCCGAGGCCAAGCCAAGCCCGTGGATGAGCCGCCCGATGCTGAAGGATTTCGGCCTGCCTGCGCCGGAACGGCGCAGCGGCCAGACGGCGCACGATTTCGCCCAGGCCTTCGCCGCGCCGCGGGTGGTTCTGACTCGGGCGACGCGGGTCGACGGCACCCCCCAGGTGGCCTCGCCTTGGCTGCTCAGGCTCGACAACCTTCTGGAGCGGCTAGGGATGAAGAAAGGCGACGAAAATCCTTTCGCCGCCGCCGAGCCCTGGCTGGCGTGGGCGGAAGCCCTGGACCGGCCCGCCGAAAGCCGCCAGGTGTCGGAACCGCGCCCGGCGCCGCCGGTCAAGGACCGCCCGAGGGAGCTTTCCGTCACCCGCATCGAGACCTGGGTCCGCGACCCCTATGCCATCTACGCCCGTGAAATCCTGAAGCTAAGGCCGCTGGAGCCCCTCGACGCCGAGCCGGGACCGATGGAGCGCGGCATCATCGTCCACGAGGCGCTGGACCGTTTCCAGAAGGCCCACCCCGGCGATCTTCCCGATGACGCCCTGAGGCGGTTGCTTGAGATCGGCCGCGGTGTCTTCGACGAAAACCTGGCCCATCCCGGCGTCGAAGCCTTCTGGTGGCCCCGCTTCGAGCGCGTCGCCCGCTGGTACGTGGATTACGAGCGCCGCCGCCGCCAGGCCGGGTTCAGCACCCAGGCCACCGAGGTCCTGGGCCGGTTAACGATAAAAGGCGCCGCCGGGCCGTTCCAACTGACGGCGCGGGCCGACCGCATCGATTTCCGCACCGACGTCGGCCTGGCAATCATCGACTACAAGACCGGGCAGGCACCGTCCGTCAAACAGGTGGAAACGTTCTTCTCGCCGCAATTGCCGCTCGAAGCGGCGATCGCCGCCCAAGGCGGGTTCGACGGCGTCGACGCCGGCCCGGTGGCGCAGCTCGTCTACCTGGAGCTTCCCGGCGGCCGCGAGCCGGGCAAGGAAAAGGTCCTCAAACTGGACGTCACTGAGGTCGCCGACGGCGCGGTGGCCGGGTTGACGAAATGGGTGCGCGAATTCGACGATCCCAAGACGCCCTATCTTTCCAGCCCCCGGGTGATGTTCCTGGAACACTACGGCGATTACGACCATCTGGCGCGGGTCAAGGAATGGCGCGGCGGCGGGGAGACCGGCAGATGAGCAAAAAACCGGCCCATACGGCGGCCCAGGTCGTCGCCGCCGACCCGACCCAGCCGGTCTGGGTTTCGGCCAATGCCGGCACCGGCAAGACCCATGTGCTGATCGAAAGGATTCTGCGGCTGCTGCTGGCCGGCACGCCGCCCGGAAAGATCCTGTGCCTGACCTACACCAAGGCGGCGGCGGCCGAAGTCGCCACCCGGTTGAGCACGCGGCTCGGCCATTGGGCGGCCGGCGGCGACAAGGCCCTGGCCAGGGACCTGAAAAAACTGTTGGGGAAACCGGCCTCTACAATGGAGACGGAGACCGCCCGCAAACTGTTCGCCGCCACCCTGGAAACGCCCGAGGGATTGCGTATCCGCACCATCCATTCGTTTTCGGAATCGCTGCTCGGACGGTTTCCGGTGGAAGCCAAACTGGCGCCGCATTTTTCGGTGCTCGACGAGGGCCGGGCCCGGGAAATCCGCATCGAGGCCCGGGACAGGCTGTTATCCGGCGGCGCGGCGGCGGGACCGGCCGGCGCGGCGTTGTCCCGTATCGCCGGGATGCTCAACGCCGAGGATTTTTCCAAGCTCATGGCCGACCTGGACAAAGAGCGCCAAAAGTTGAGGCAGTTCACGGCCCGGCCCGGCGGCCTCGAAGGGATGCTCGCCGAAACCCGCCTCGGCCTCGGCCTGGGACCCGACGACACCCGGGACACCGTGCTCGACGCCGCCGCCGCCGAAGACGCGTTTGACCGCAAGGCGCTGGCGAGTGCCGCCGGGGCGCTCGACGAAGGCACACCGTCCGACCAAGACCGGGCCGCCAAAATCAGGGATTGGCTGGACAAAGAAGCCCCGGCAAGGGCGGTATTATTTGAATCGGCCTACGTCCCAATTTTCCTCACCCAAGAGGGAAAACCTCGAAAATCCCTTATCACCCAAAAGGCACAGAAGGCAGACCCGGAGGCCATCAATGCGCTTGTGGCCGAACAGGACCGGGTGGCGGCGGGGCTGGACCGCCTGAAAGCGGTAGTCCTGGCCGAGGCGACGGCGGCGCTTCTGGTCGTTGGCATGGCCTTGATCGACGCCTATGAGGCGATCAAGAAGACCCGCGCCCTGCTCGATTACGACGACCTGATCGAAAAGGCCGGCAAGCTGCTGGCAAGCGGGGACGGGGTGTCGTGGGTCCATTACAAGCTCGACGGCGGCATCGACCATATTCTTGTCGACGAGGCCCAGGACACCAGCCCCGCCCAATGGCAGGTGATCAAAAGACTGGCCGGGGACTTCTATGCCGGCGAAGGCGCCGGCGAGGGTGAAAGGCCGCTCAAGCGCACCGTTTTCGCCGTCGGCGACGAGAAGCAGTCCATCTACAGCTTCCAGGACGCCGATCCGGCGTATTTCGGCTTCATGCGCGATCATTTCCGCAGCCTCGTGGCCGATGCCGGCGGGCGTTTGCAGGAGGTGGAGTTGGAGCTGTCCTACCGTTCCGCCCCGGCGGTTTTGTCCATCGTCGATGAGGTTTTCGCCGCCGATGATGCCGCCGACGGGCTGACCTGGGACGCCAAGCCGATCCGCCATCACACCATCCGCGACGGCCAGGGCGGCGTGGTCGAACTGTGGCCGGCGTTGAGCCCCGAAGACGCACCGTCGCCTAAGCCCTGGGACGCGCCGTTGGATAAAATGTCCACCCAAAGCCCGGAAGCGCGGCTGATCGAAAAGATCACCGATCAGATCGCCGGCTGGCTGGAGAGTGGGGAAATCCTGGAATCGGCGGGCCGCCCCGTCACCCCCGGCGATATCATGATCTTGGTCCGCACCCGCGGCAGCTTCGCCGATGGCATGGTCCGGGCGCTCAAGCGCCGGGGCATCGGCGTCACCGGGCGCGACCGGCGTAAGCGGATGAGCCACCTGGAGGTCATGGACCTGGTGGTGGCCGGGCGCTTCGCCCTGCTGCCCGGCGACGACCTGAACACCGCGACCGTGCTCAAGGGGCCGTTCGTCGAATTCAACGACGATGCCCTTTTCGGCCTTGCCCACGGCCGCAAGGAGTCCCTCTGGCGGACCCTCGGGAAGCGCCGGGACGAAAAACCGGAATTCGCCAGCGCCTGGGAAACCCTCGGCCGCCTTCTCGCCGCCGCCGACAGGACCCCCCCTTACGAGTTCTATGCCCGTCTTTTGGGTTCCGGCGGCGGGCGGCGGGACCTTATCGCTCACTTAGGATCCGAGGCGGGCGAGCCGATCGACGCGTTCCTGAGCCTCGCCCTCGATTTCGAGCGCGACCACCAGCCGTCCCTGGAAGGCTTCCTGCACTGGCTTGAATCCGGCGAGACCGAGGTCAAGCGCGAGATGGAAAGCGGCCGCGACGAGGTCCGGGTGCTGACCGTCCACGGCGCCAAGGGCCTGGAGGCGCCCATCGTGTTCCTGCCCGATACCTGCACGCTTCCCGGCGAAAGGATGGATCCCCATATCCACTGGGCCGAGCCCGAGGGCGGGAACGGGGACGGCAGCGGAGAATTCCTGCTGTGGCGCCCGTCCAAGCGGGACGAGGAAAAAATATCGGCGGACCTGCACGAACGTGCGCGCCGGAAGATCGAACAGGAATACCGCCGCCTTCTTTACGTCGCCATGACCCGGGCCCGCGACCGGCTTTACGTCTGCGGCTGGCACACCGGGCAAAACCGCAAGGACGGGTGCTGGTACGACCTGGTGGAACCGGCGATTCGGAAAAAAGGCCGGGAAGTGACCCTGGAAACCGGCGAAACCGTCTGGCGCCACCAAAGCCCGCAAAAGGCCGAACCCGACGGCGGCAAGACGCCCGCCCTGGCTTCGGATGAGGAATCGCCGCCCGATTGGGCGCTCGTGACGCCCCGGCCCGAGCCGGAACCGTCCCGGCCGCTGGCGCCGTCCAGGCCGTCGGAAGACGACCCGAGCGTGATCTCTCCCCTGGGCGACGACGGCGGGGCGCGGTTCAAGCGCGGGCTTTTGATCCACCGGCTGCTGCAAAGCCTGCCGGACCTTGCCCCCGGCGAGCGGCAGGCCCAGGGCCTGGCCTATCTGTCGCGGCCGGTCCATGACTTAGGCCCCGGCGAGCGCGACGAAATCCTGGCCGAGACCCTGGGCGTCCTGACCCACCCGGACCACGCAGGCCTGTTCGGCCCCGGAAGCCTGGCCGAAGTGCCGATCACCGGCATCGTCAAGAGCGAGGACGGTGTCCATGTTTTGTCGGGGCAGGTGGACCGGCTGTGGGTCACCGAAGAGGCCCTATGGGTCATTGATTTCAAGACCAACCGGCCGCCGCCGGAAACCGAATCGGACGTCGATCCCCGCTACCTTCGCCAGATGGCGGCCTACCGGAACGCGCTTCGGGAAATCTATCCCGACCGGCCGGTCCACGCCGTTCTGTTGTGGACCCTGGGCCCTAGGCTGATGGAATTGAGCGACGCCATTTTAGACTCCGCGGCACCTTGACGCATGGTCGGACGCTCCCTAGATTCATCGGTAATGAAAAACAAAAAAATCCGCAATTCTGGAGCGGATATTTTGTTCTGAGGATTGATAGGATTGATCGAATGCCAAAACACGTCACCGACGACTCCTTTGACGAAGACGTCCTGAAATCGCAAAGTCCGGTCCTCGTCGATTTCTGGGCCGAATGGTGCGGGCCCTGCCTGCAGATCGCGCCGGCGCTCGAGGAACTGGATACCGAGATGGGCGACCGGATGACGGTGGCCAAGCTCAATATCGACGAAAACCCGTCAACGCCGTCCAAATACGGGGTCCGGGGAATCCCGACCCTGATCCTGTTCAAGGACGGCGAGGTGGCGGCGACCAAGGTCGGCGCCCTGCCGAAAGGCCAATTGACAAGCTGGCTCGAAGAGGTCCTCTGAGGGTTTTAAGGTCAAGGTTTTAACGGATTTCGGACCCCGCCCCGGTGGCGGGGTTCTTCGTTGGCACCCTTAAGCCCGCGCTTCTTCCCGCAATTCGCCACGCAATTCGCCACGCAACTCCCCACGGGCCTGACGCAGGATGGTGACCGAGCTTGAAAGCGCGAGGGCGGCGATGATGGCGCCGACGGCCAAATCCGGCCATCCGGTTCCGGAAACCCAAACGCCGTTTGCCGCCGCGATCACGGCGAGGTTGGCGATGGCGTCGTTACGGGTGCACAGCCAAACCGAGCGCATGTTGCTGTCGCCCTTGCGGTGGCGGAAAAGGATCACCGCCGAAATGACGTTGGCCCCCAGGGCCAGGGCGCCGACGCTGCCCATGATGGCGGCACTGGGCAACGAGCCTTCGATGAAATGGTACCCCATCATGCCGATGACCCAGAACCCGAAGCCGCCCATGGCCAGTCCCTTGATCATCGCCGCCCCGGCCCGCCAGCGGAGGCTCATCCCCAGCACCATCAACGTCATGGCGTAGGTGGCGGAATCGCCAAGGAAATCCAACGCATCGGCCTGCAAGGCCACCGACTTGCCCCATACCCCGGCGGTCATCTCGGTGACGAACATGGCGGCGTTGATGGCCAGCACCGCCCACAAAGCGCGGCGGTAGACCTTGAGAACAGGTGTATCGTCGGCGGGCGTTCCGCAACACGTGGACATGTTATGCGTCCTCCCGGTGCGGTTCGGCGACGTGTTCGATCATATCTTTAAGAATGCGATCCACGTGTTCGTCGGCGGTGGCGTAATAGACCTGCTTGCCGCGGCGCTCGGCGCGGACCAGCCGCGCCGCCTTCAACAGCCGCAGGTGGTGGCTGACCAGGGACGCGGAAACACCGACGGTTTCGGCGATTTCGCCGACGTTGCGGGGTTTATCCAGGCAACAGGTGACGATCCTGAGCCGCGTCGGGTCCCCGAGCAGATGGAATATTTCCGCGATTTCGACCGCTTGGTCCTCGACCACGCATGTCTCCTAATATAATCACAAACAATTGAACATATATTTAGACGTTTGTCTATTGTCATATGGAGAGAACTGGTGGCGGCGGTGACCGGGCAGGGGGCCGGGTCGGGAGAAAGACGCCTACCAATCGTTGCGGAGCATCCGGAGCTTCACGAACACCGTTTTCGGGTCGGGGTCTTGGGGAAGATCGTCGAAGATTTCCCGCAGCGCGGCGATCACCGACGGGCTGTGCAGGCGGAAGAAGGTGTTGATCTCTTTCTCCAGGGCGAGCGTCGATACCAGGGCGCTGTCCGGGTCCTGGTCCCCGACCTCGTCCAGCAGCGATTTGGCGCGCGCGTTGTCGGGTTCGCGGTCGAGGGTGAATTCAAGGTTGTTGGTGATGTAGTCGTGGCCGGGGTAGATCAGCGTCTCGTCCGGCAGCTTCGACAGTTGCGTAGCGAAGGTTTGGTAAAGCTCTTCCGGGTGGCCGCCGCCGTGGCAGTTGCCGGCGCCGGCGTTGAACAGCGTGTCGCCGCAAAAAAGCGCCGGCTGGTCGGTGCGCGACAGCAGGCAGATGTGGCTCATGGTGTGGCCGGGGGTGTCCAGGCATTCCAGCTCCACCGTCTTGCCGACCTTGATCACGTCGCCGGCGCCGAGCCCCCGGTCGATGCCCGGGATGCTCCCCTTGGCGCCGGCGTGGGCCAGCAGCTTGGCGCCGGTCGCCTTAATCACCGCCTCGTTGCCACCGGTGTGATCGCCGTGTTCGTGGGTGTTCAGCACCTGGGTGATGGACCAGCCACGATCCTTGGCCAGGCCAAGACATTTTTGATGATCGAGGGGGTCGACGGCCAGGGCGTCGCCGGTTTCCGGACAGGCGATCAGGTAATTGAAGTTGCGGTACGCGTTTGCGGTCCAGATTTGCTCGACGATCATGGGCGTTCTCCTTGTTGCGCGGCTCCGAATCTACGGGTTCTCCCCGCTGTCCGCCAGCACCAACCCGGCCAGATAGAGCGAGCCGGCGATCAGCACCCGGGCCGGGCCGGGTTCGATCCGGGCGATTTCGCGGAGCGCCTCTTCGAGGCTGGGCGCCGGGGTGGCCTCCAATCCCGAACCCTTGGCGATTTCGGCCAGTTGATGGGCGCCGAAGGCGGCCTCGGTGCCGGGAATGCCGACCGTCTGCAGGGAATAGAGATACGGGTGGAGCGGTTTAAGGTAAGCCCCCGGGTCTTTGGTGTTCAGCATGCCGAGGATCAGGTGCAGCGGCATCCGGTCGCGTTCCGCCAGCCACGACGCGAGCGCGTCGGCGGCGCCTTTGTTGTGGCCGCCGTCCAGCCACAGGGCGAATTCATGGCCCAACTGGGCGCGCAGCCGCCCGCGCCGGATCCGTTGCAGCCGCGCCGGCCATTCGGCATTCCTGAAGCCTTCGGAAATGGCGGCATCGGAGAGATTAAACCCTTCGAGGCGATCCAGCGCCGCCATCGCCACGCCGGCGTTATGGGCCTGATGGGGGCCTTCCAGGCCGGGCCGGGACAGGTGGCGGATGTGGCCGCCCAGGTTGACGGTCATTTCCTCCAACCCGAAGCGGATGGTCCAGTCCAGGTCCTCGACGATCAGCGGCGCGCCGACCTCGTCGGCCTTTTCGGCGATGGCGTCCATGGCCTCGTCGGGTTGGCGGGCGACGACGCAGGGCACGCCCGGTTTGAGAATCCCGGCCTTTTCGGCGGCGATTTCGGTGAGCGTATCGCCCAGGTACTGCTGATGGTCCATGGACACCGGCATGATGACCGTGAGCGCCGCCTCGCGGATGGTATTGGTGGCGTCGAACCGGCCGCCGAGCCCGGTTTCCAATAGCACGACGTCGGCGGGGGTGCGGGAAAAGGCCAAGAACGCGGCAACGGTGGTGATTTCGAAAAAGGTGATCGGGCGGCCCTTGTTGGCCTCTTCGCAGATTTCCAGGATCTCGCTCAGGCTTTCATCGTCGATGACCCGGCCGGCGATCCGGATGCGTTCGTTGAAGCGCACCAGATGGGGCGAGGTGTAGACATGGACCTTTTTACCGGCGGCTTCCAGGGCGCCTCGCATCAGCGCAATCACCGAGCCCTTGCCGTTGGTACCCGAAACGTGGACGACGGGCGCCATATTCATGTGCGGCGCGCCCAGTTCGCCCAACAGCTTCCGCGTCCGGTCGAGCTGGAGGTCGATCAATTTCGGGTGCAGTCTCAGGAGACGGTCGAGGATGGGTTGCGGGTCAGCCATGGTCCGCTAATCCGGGGAAGGAGCGCCGCCTTTTTCCGGGTCCGCCGGGGGACCGCCCTCGGCGTCCGCCATCGCCAGCACTTTGCCCGGCGGCCCTTGGTTCTTGAGCAGCGACAGGACGCGGATCAAGGTATCGCGCAGTTCATGGCGGTGCACGACCATGTCCACCATGCCGTGATCGAGCAGGTATTCGGCGCGTTGGAAGCCTTCGGGTAGGGTCTCGCGGATGGTCTGTTCGATGACCCGGGCGCCGGCGAAACCGATCACCGCGCCCGGCTCGGCGATGGCGATGTCGCCGAGCATGGCGAACGACGCCGACACGCCGCCGGTGGTCGGATCGGAAAGCACGACGATATAGGGCAGGCCGGCTTCGCGGACCTCGTCGATGGCGATGGTGGTGCGGGGCATCTGCATCAGCGATTGGATGCCTTCCTGCATGCGCGCGCCGCCCGACGACGAGATGACGATCAGGGCCGAGCCCTGGACCACGGCGAGGCGCGCCGCCGTCAGGATTCCCTCGCCGACGGCGAGGCCCATGGAGCCGCCCATGAAACCGAAATCGAGCGCCGCGATGACGACGCCGATGCCGCCCATCTTGCCGTGGGCGACCCTCAGCGCATCGTTGGCGCCGGTGGCGTTACGGGCTTCTTTTAGGCGATCCGTATATTTGCGGCGGTCGCGGAACTTCAAGGGATCGTCCGCCGTCGGCGCCACTTCGGCGGTCTTGTATTCGCCGCCGTCGAACAGCATTTGAAGCCTGAGCCGGGCCGGCAGCCGCATGTGATGGCCGCAATGCTGACAGACGTGGAGGTGTTTCTCCAAATCCCGGTGAAAGATCATCTGTGAGCATTCCCGGCACTTGTGCCACAGGTTGTCGGGGATGTCCTTGCCGCCGACTAACTTGCGGAGCTTCGGCCTGACGAAATTCTTGAGCCAGTTCACCTAAGCCACCTTTTCGCCGGCGCCGCCGATCCCCGCCGCCAGGTCGGCCACCAGGGCCAGTAGTTTTTCCGCCACGCCTTTCTCAGGCTTGCCGTCGGGGTCCAGGTTGGCGGCGATGACGTCTACGAGCGCCGAGCCGACCACGGCGGCGTCGGCGACGGACGCGATCTCGGCCACCTGTTCCGGGGTCTTGATGCCGAAGCCGACGGCAATGGGAAGCCCGGTGTGCTTGCGGATGCGCTTAAGCGCCGTCTCGACGTCGGCGATGTCGGCCGAGCGCGTGCCGGTGATGCCGGTGATCGAAACGTAATAGATGAATCCCGACGCGCGCTTGACGATCACCGGCAGCCGGGCGTCGTCGGACGTCGGGGCGGTCAGGAAGATGAAATCGATGCCGGCATCCCGCGCCGGTTTCCAAAGCTCGTCCACCTCTTCCGGCGGCAGGTCGACGATGATCAGCCCGTCGACGCCGGCCGCCTGGGCCTCGGCGGCGAAGGCATCGACGCCGAGGATATAGATGGGGTTGTAATAGCCCATCAGCACCACCGGGGTGTCGTTGTCTGCGTTGCGGAACTCGGCGACCAAATCCAGCGTCTTCTTCAACGTCATGCCGTTCTTGAGCGCGCGCAACGAACTCGCCTGGATGGACGGGCCGTCGGCCATCGGGTCCGAGAACGGCATGCCGAGTTCGATCAGGTCGGCGCCGGCGCCGGGTAAACCGAAAAGGATTTCCCGGGACGTTTCCATGTCCGGATCGCCGGCGGTGACGAAGGTTACCAGGCCCGCGCGGCGCTCGGCCTTGAGCGCGGCAAAGCGTTTTCCGATGCGGGTTTCCGGGTTCGTCATTGGGAAAGCTCGATGCCGAGGATGCGGGCCACCGCAAACACATCCTTGTCGCCGCGCCCGCACATGTTCATCACCATCAAATGGTCCTTGGGCAGGTCGCCGGCGATCTTGGCGACGTGGGCGAGCGCGTGGGCCGGCTCCAGGGCCGGGATGATGCCTTCCATTTTGGTGCACAACTGAAACGCATCGAGGGCTTCTTTATCGGTGACCGAGACATATTCGACGCGGCCGTTGTCGAACAGCCACGAATGTTCCGGTCCGATGCCCGGGTAGTCGAGCCCGGCGGAGATCGAATGGCCGTCGAGGATCTGGCCGTCGTCGGTCTGCAGCAGATACGTCCGGTTGCCGTGCAGCACACCCGGCTTGCCGGCGGTCAGCGACGCGCAGTGTTCGCCGGTCTCGATGCCGTGGCCGGCGGCCTCGACGCCGATGATGCGCACGTCCTTGTCGTCGAGGAACGGATGGAACAGCCCCATGGCGTTCGACCCGCCGCCGATGCAGGCGACCAGCGAATCCGGCTTGCGGCCTTCGGCTTCGTGCAACTGTTCGCGCACCTCGTTGCCGATGACGGCCTGGAAGTCGCGGACCATAGCCGGATAGGGATGCGGGCCGGCGACGGTGCCGATGATGTAGAAGGTATCGTCCACATTGGCGACCCAGTCGCGCAGCGCCTCGTTCATGGCGTCCTTCAGCGTCCCGGTGCCGGCCGACACCGGGACGATGTCAGCGCCCAGCAGCTTCATCCTGAAGACGTTGGGAGATTGGCGCTCGATGTCCGTCTCGCCCATGTAGACGACGCACGGGATGTCGAACAACGCACACACCGTCGCCGTCGCCACCCCGTGCTGTCCGGCCCCGGTTTCGGCGATGACCCGGGTCTTGCCCATGCGCCGGGCGAGCAGAATCTGGCCGATGGTGTTGTTGATCTTATGCGCCCCTGTGTGGTTGAGCTCGTCGCGCTTGAAATAGACCTTGGCGCCGCCGAAATGCTCGGTCAGGCGGCGGGCGAAATAAAGCGGGCTCGGCCGGCCGACGTAATGCTTCATCTGGGAATGGAACTCGTCCCAGAAGGCAGGGTCGTCCTTGGCCTCGGTGTAGGCCTTTTCGACCTCCAGGATCAGCGGCATCAGGGTTTCGGCGACGAAACGCCCGCCATAGATGCCGAAGTGCCCAGCTTCGTCGGGGCCGGCGCGATAGGTGTTCAGCTTGGTCATGGTCTTCCCCGGGTTTTATGGCTGAAATAAACCACAAAATCCGCGTAAAAACAGCGTTTTGTTGGAAATTCGGTGGCCTGGGGAACCGCTACAGCGCCGCCGCGGCGGCCAGGAAAGCGCGGATTTTGTCCGCGTTCTTGACCCCGGGGGCGTCTTCGACCCCGGACGACACGTCGACGGCCACGGCGCCGCTGGCTTTCACGGCTTCTTCCAGATTTTCCGCCGTCAGCCCGCCGGCCAGCAACCACGG
>JADFNT010000134.1 GCA_022563215.1 Pseudomonadota bacterium | reverse complement strand
CGCCGTGACCAGGCCCAGCGCGCCGTACTCCAACAGGTAGATGCCGACGATGCGGCGCCGGGTCGCCCCCAGCACCTTGTAGACGACGGCGTCGTAGACCCGGCGGTGGTGTTCCGAGGCGATGATCCCGGCCAGCACGATGGCCCCGGCGAGAAGCGTCAGCGCCGCCGTCCCGGTGACCGCCGCGCCGATCCCTTCGAGGATGCGCGCCGCCGCCTGAAGCGCGTCGCGCACCCGGATCGCGGAAATGTTGGGAAAGGCGTCGGTGGCGGCGCGCTCCACCGCTTCCTCGCGGTGCCGGGGCGCCTCGATGGCGGCGATGGAGGTATGCGGGGCGGCCTCCAGGGTGCCCGGCGCGAAGATGATGGCGAAATCGAAACGCAGGCTGCGCCAGTCGATCTCGCGCAGGCTGGCCACCGTGGCGGTGATATCGCGGCCGAGGATATTGACCGTCAGGGTGTCGCCGACGCCGATGCCGAAACCCTTGGCCAGGCCGGCGTCCAGCGAAATGATCGGCGGGCCCGCGTAATCGGCGGGCCACCATTCACCGGCGACAATCTTGGTGCCGGGGCGGGGCTGGGCGGCGTAGGTCAGCGCCCTGTCGCCGTGGGTGGCCCAGAGGCTGCCGTGGGCGACGTTGACCGTATCGACCGGGGCCCCGGCGATCTTGACGATGCGGCCTCTCAGCGTCGGCACTCGCATGTAGCCCTTGGTTTCGGGGACGGCGGTGACGGCGGCGTCGAAGGCGGCGCCCTGGCCGGGCTGGATGTCGATAAAGAAGAAGGCCGGGGCTTGTTCCGGCAGCCGTTCCTCGATCTGGCGGCGCATGTTGCCTTCGATCAAGGCGATGGCGACCAGCACCGAAAGCCCCAGCCCCAGCGAGATGATGATGTTGGCGGTCGAGGCGCCGGGCCGGTGAAGGTTGGCCTGGGCCAGCCGCCAGGGGCCGGAGGTGAAGGGCTTGAACCGCGCCGCCGCGGCCATGACCAGGGCGGCGGCGGCGCGCAGCAGCACAAGCACTGCCACCGCCCCACCGATGAACCAGGCGGCGAAGGCGCTGTCATTGGCCGTCAACAGGGTCAGCGCCGCCAACATCCCGACCCCCAGTATGGTTGTCGCGATGAAGCCTTTGCCGGCGTGACCAGAGATGGGGGCGACGCGGGCGCGGAACAATTCCGCCGCCTTGACCGTGCGCGCCCGGGCCACCGGCAGCAAGGCGAAGGTCACCGTCGACAACAGGCCGAAGGCGGCGGCGATCGCAATGGAGTCGGCGTAAATCCCCGCCACCGGCGTTACCGGCAGTTGCCGGCCGACGGTTTCAATCAGGGCGAACGGCGCGCCGACGCCGATCACCAGCCCGATCAGAACCCCGAGCCCGCCGAGGACCAGGATTTGAATCATATAGACGGCGAAGATCAGCCGCCCCGATGCGCCCAGGCATTTGAAGGTGGCGATGGTCGCGGTCTTGCCGTCCAGGTATCCGCGCACGGCGCTGGTGACGCCCAATCCCCCGACCAGCAGCACCGTCAGCCCGACAAAGGTCATGAACAGGGTCATCCGGTCGATAAACCGCCGGACCCCGTGGGCGGCGTCCTTGGGCGTGCTGATCCGCCATCCGGCGGTGGGGAAGGCGGCCTTAAGCCGTCCGCTCCAGTCCTCGGCGCCGACGCCCGGTTTCATCAGCAGCCGGTAATGGTAGCGAATCTGGCTTCCCGGCTGCACCAGCCCCGTCGCCGCCAGGGCGGCGGTGGAGATCAACAGCCGTGGCCCGAAGCTGAACACGGAAGCGACCCGGTCCGGTTCCTGGACGACGGTGGCGCGCATCCGCAAGGAGGCGGCGCCGACCCGGATGGTGTCGCCGAGGCCGAGACCCAGACGGGTCATCAGGTTGGCGTCGACAACCGCCCCCCAGACCCCGTCCTTGCGGCCGAGAAGCCGGCCCAGCGGGTGCGGCGGGTCCGTTTCAAGACTGCCGAGCAAGGGGTAGGCGCCGTCAACGGCCTTCAGTTCGACGATCGTCCGTTTGTCGCGGCTGGCCTCCGGGCGGGCCATGGCGCGCAACTTAACGATTTCCGACAGGGTTTGGGATCGCGCCTCGAGATAGGCCTTTTGGTCCGCCGTCACCGGGCGGTGCAGCAGCCTCAGATCGACCTCGCCGCCGAGCAGCCGCGCCCCGTCGGCATTAAGCCCGGCGACGATGGCCTGACCGAGGCCGCCGACGGCGGCGATGGCGCCGACGCCGAGCGCGATGCAGGTCAGGAAAACCCCGAACCCTTTGAGGCCGCCCCGCAATTCGCGCCGCGCCAGCCGCCAGCCGAGGACAAGGTCATCCTTCATCGGGGCCGCCCTTGTTGTCGGGCTTGTTGTCCCCTGGGGGGGCGTCGACGATGCGGCCGTCGGCAAGCCGCACGATGCGGGTGCACCGCGTCGCCAGCTCCGGCGCATGGGTAACCAGGATAAGGGTGGTGCCGACCCGTTCCTGCAACTGGAACAAAAGATCGATGATCCCGTCGCCGGTGGCCTGGTCGAGGCTGCCGGTGGGCTCGTCGGCGAGAAGAATCCTGGGCCCGGTGACGAAGGCCCTGGCCAGCGCCACCCGTTGCTGTTCGCCGCCCGAAAGCTGGCCCGGATAATGACCCAGGCGGTGGCCCAGACCGACCGCCTCCAATTCGGTTCTGGCGCGCCCGAAGGCGTCCTCGGCACCGGCGAATTCCAGCGGCAGGGCGACGTTCTCCAACGCCGACATGGTCGGCACCAGATGGAAGTTCTGAAACACGATGCCGACATGATCGCGCCGGAAACGGGCCAGGGAATCCTCGTCCAGGCTGGAAACTTCCGTGCCCGCCGCGGTGATCCGCCCACCGGTGATTTTCTCCAGTCCGGCGATGACCATCAGCAGCGACGTCTTGCCCGAACCGGAAGGCCCGACGACGCCGACGGTGTCGCCGGCCTTTACCGTCAGATCGATACCGCGCAGGATTTGAACCGGCCCGGCGTCACTGCTCAGTTGCAGATGAACGTCTTCGAGGGTAAGAACCGGGCCAGGGGCCATGTCGGGGGCCAAACCGGAGGACAGGTTGGAGAATAATTGTTCGGTCATGGATCAGGACCATGAAATGTTCGGCGATGGAAAGCGCCCGGCCTTTTGGCGGGTTGACGTCCTTGCCTGGGTTGTCATCAACTTAAGCCTCTTGGCGTTGCTGGTGATGGCGGCGTCTCCAGGGGTGTCGGCGGAAAACCCGGTCCGCATTCTGATGCTCGGCGACAGCCTGACTTCTGGGCATGGACTGATCAAGGGGGAATCGCTTCCGGACCGGATCGAAGCGGCCCTGCAAACGGCGGCGCCGGGGAGCCGGGTGCTCAACGCCGGGGTCACGGGCGACACCACGGCAGGCGGACGTTCGCGCCTGACCTGGTCGCTGGCCGCCCGCCCGGATGCGTTGATCGTGGCGCTGGGCGCCAACGACGGCCTCAGGGGGCTTGCCTCCGAACAGACCTACGCCAACCTGGACGCCATTATCGGCACAGCGATAGAGGCCGGGATCCCGGTGCTGCTGACGGGGATGCGGGCGCCGCCCAACTTAGGACCGGAATACGGCGCCGCCTTCGATGCCGTGTTTCCCAGGCTGGCGGCCAGGCATGGGATCGGGTTGTTTCCGTTCCTGCTCGAAGGCGTCGCCGCCAAGCCGGACCTGAACCAAGACGACGGCATCCATCCCAATCCCAAGGGCATCGCCGTCATCGTCGAAAATATCCTGCCATACGTCCTCAAGCTGATCGAACGGACCGGGCATTAGGCGGCATCGTCAAGAGATTCCCGGGGAGGCCGTGAGGCCGGGGGTGTCCCCCGGAAATCTTTAAATGCGGGCGAAGGCGAAAGGGCGGGAATGAACCGGCGGTTGATAAGGGCTCAATGGATCCCGGCGGCGCCGGTGCCGGAAACCGTCCCCTGGGAGCCCCCCTGGAAACCGAGGCCGCGGGCGAGGTTGCGGTTGATCTCGATCAGGGCGTCCAGGTGCTTAGGGCTCGGGTCGCCGAGGGCCAGGATCGTCTGCCGGTCGACGAACAGGCTCAGCGCCAGGAGATCGTCCCTCAGGCCGTCGGGCAGGCCGTTGCCGCCGCCGGACAGGTCGGCCTGGAGAATGGTCCACAGGGTCTGGTTAAAGGTCAGCGCCGTGGCGTAGGCGGCGTAGTCGCCGTCCACGCTTTGCCGCGCCTTGTCGAGAAGCATCGCCGCCTTGGTCAGGGCCTGCGCCTCGGCCTCGGTCGGGGTGACCGCCAGGTGCTGGACCATTTTATACGTTGCGAGGTTTTCCCGGGACACCAGGTCATGATGCTTTGGCATCATTCCCTCCTAACTCCTTGCCAGTGAACAAAATAATACGCGTCACAGTGGTCTCCATTTATCAGTTCATGACCTGAGGCGGGCCTTTAAAACAGTTTCAGGACGGCCTGTTGGCTGTCGTTGGCGATGATCTGGCCGATCAGGCTGAGTTCGGTCTTCAGCCGCAGCGACAGCAGCTTCGCCGCTTCCTCGTTGAGGTCGGCGTTGACCAGGTTGCCGGCCCCGGCCCGCAGCGTGTTGGCCAGGTCCTGGGTGAAGTCGAGGCGGATGTTCAGCACGTTGGCGTTGGAGCCCAGTGTCGAGCTCGTCGAGCGCAGGGCGCCGATGGCCTTATCCAGCCCGGCGATGGCGGCGTCGATGTCGGCGTCGGTGGCGAAATTGTTGAACGACCCGGCGGCCGTGCCGATGCCTAGCGATGCGGCGTCCGACGCGGCGCCCGGAACGGTCAGCGAAGAGGTGCCGGTTTCGTTGAAGGCGACAGTCAGGCTCCCGGGCGAGGCGGAGATCAGGTTGATGCCGCTGAAACCGGCGTCGCCGGCGAGGCTGTCGATCTGGGCCCGGAGGATGTCGAACTGGGCCGCCGCGGCGGCGCGGGACTCCGCCGACCCGCCGCGCGCGTCGGCGACGATGCCTCGCAACTGGTTGGTGAGGGCGGTGATCGCGGAGATGCCCGCAAGCGCCCCGCCGAGGGCGCTGATGCCCTGATTGATGCCGTCCTTGAGCGCCAACAGGTCACCGGCCCGGCTGGTCAGGCTCTGGGCGGTGAAAAACGCCGGCGCGTCGTCGGCGGCCCGGGTAACCCGGAGCCCGGTGGCGATGCGATTGCTGATCCGGGCGGCGAGCGCGGTCGTCCTTTGGGTCAACAAAAGGGCGCTTGTGGTCGCCGCGGACAGCGTCACGTCGGTCATTATCACCGTTCCTTGGTATTACCCTACCTTTGGCCATTAACGTTGATGTTGGATTTTAAACCCGGGCGCGGGGAGGCACAGTGACGGGGGTCACAGGACGGCCGAAAAAGGGCGGGTTTCCGTTGCCATGGGAAAACACCTCGTTGGTCTGGATGATGGCTTCGATGCGGACGCCACGCTCCTTGCCATCGGTGACCCGTGCATGGTCTTGTCTAGTCCCTGTCCGGGCTTACGCCCGTTGGTTGGAATTTCCGGGGGGCACCCCCCCGGCCTCGCGGCCCCTTCCTTCGCCCGCCGAAGCGG
>JADFNT010000133.1 GCA_022563215.1 Pseudomonadota bacterium | reverse complement strand
CTTTATGCGTGCTGGTCATTTGACGTGCTCCTTCTGAGATTGGCCTTGTTTCTAAGGTAGGGGCACGGCCCCGAAGCCATCGGGGTGCCCCTACGGTCTATGCGTATTGATACTCCCTGAGGGACACGATGAGCTGCAATAATTCGCCGACCCGTTCCGGCGCCAGCTTCCGGGCCAGGCGGGTGCGCAGGATTTCGTCGCGCCAGTTGCCGCCGAGCTGGGCCGCCATGATCTTTCCCCAGACCAGCGAGTCGGCCGGCCGCCAGGGCTCGGGGGTAAACCCGAGAAAGGCGAATTCGAGCGCCGGCACGCCCCAGGGCAGGCGGCGGCTGTGGGCGATGCGGGCGTTGACCCCAGCGGCGTAAAGGTTGAGCGCCGTGCGCACGGGTTCGGACAGGTCCTCGAACTGCCTTTCCGCCAACCGATAAAGGCCAAGGGTGCGCATCCACTTGTCCGACGCAAGCGCCGCCGGTCCCAGGACCTCGGCCAGCCGCCCGGCGCCGAAGCGGCGCATGGTTTCCATCTGCCACAGACGGTCCTGGGCATGGACGAAGCCGAGGGCGAAATAGGCGTCGCGGCTGGATTTGGCGAAAATATGGGCAATGCCGGAATCGTCGCGGTAGACCTGGACCGGCTGCTCGATGACCGGAACCTCGATGGTGCCGTCGGTTTCGGGCAGGGTCGCCCACAGCCACCCAAAACCGGCGCCGCCGATCACCAGCACCACCGACCCCAACCCCAAAATCGCATAAACCAACCGCCGTATCATCGCTGTCGGTGCTCCCGTGCCCGCCCTTGGTAAAAGGGTCTTTAAGTTTATAAATAGGGTTGGCCCATTGTCCAAGGTTTCAGGTGGTGAAAGCCTGAACTAGTGGCCTGTTGGCGTTGACGCTTTTGTTACTTTATAAGGGTGTGGAAATGAAGGGTGCCGCCTTGGGCAAATGTTTCCGTCAAGCCCATCCCTGAAACCCGGAGAGACAGATCATCCATGAGCGGTCCCCTGCATGGCCTTCGAATCTTCGACCTGACCCGCATCCTCGCCGGGCCCACGTGCACCCAGATTCTGGGCGACCTGGGCGCCGACGTGATCAAGGTCGAGCAACCCGGAAAAGGCGACGATACCCGGCGTTTCGCGCCGCCGTACCTCAGGGACGGGGCCGGCAACGAAACCGGGGAAAGCGCCTATTTCGCCAGCTCCAACCGCAACAAGCGTTCCATCACCCTCGACCTCGCCAACCCGGAAGGCCAGGACCTGGCCAAGCGCCTGATTGCCAAGTCCGACGTGCTGGCGGAAAACTTCAAGACCGGCGGAATGAAGAAATTCGGCCTCGGCTACGAGCAGTTGAAGGACGAATTTCCGGGTTTGGTCTATTGTTCGATTACCGGTTTCGGCCAGACCGGCCCCTATGCGTCGCGCCCGGGCTACGACGTCCTGATCCAGGCCATGGGCGGGTTCATGAGCACCACCGGCGAGCCCGACGGCGGACCGCAGAAATCGGCCGTTCCCATCGCCGACATCATGGCCGGCATGTACGCCGCGGTGTCCATCAACGCGGCGCTTCGCCACCGCGAGGTAACGGGGCAGGGGCAGTACATCGACATCAGCATGCTCGACGCCCAGGTGGCGACGATGTCGATCCTGGGCCTCAACTACCTGGCCACCGGCACGCCGCCGCCCCGGTTCGGCAACGCGCACCCCAACATCGTGCCCTATCAGTCCTTTCCGACCGCCGACGGGGATATCATCATCGCCGCCGCCAACGATGAACAGTTCCAAAGGCTTTGCGCCTTCGCCGGCGTTTCCGAACTGGCCGAGGACGAAAAATTCAAGACCAACACTCAGCGGGTCCGCAACCGCGATGAGCTGATTCCGAAACTGTGCGAAATCATCGCCGAAAAACCGTCCAAGCACTGGCTCGACGGACTGCAGGCCAACAACGTCAGCTCGGGTCCCATCAACGATCTCGAACAGGTCTTCAACGATCCGCAAGTCAAGGCCCGGGGCATGGAACTGGAAATGTCCCATCCGGCCACCGGCGATGCGCCGGTGCGCCTGATCGCCAGCCCGATCAGGATGTCGGCGACCAACCCCGACTACCGCCACGCCCCGCCGATGCTGGGCCAGCACACCGACGAGGTGCTGAAGGAACTGCTCGACCTTGGCCCGGACGAAATCGCCGGGCTGCGCGAGCGCCGCGTGATCTGAGGGATTTTCCAGTCCCGGCGCCCTAAAAAACGCCTGAAAACAAACAATTTTCCTTTGTCCTGCGGTGCGTTTTTGTCATACACGGACGCATTCCCGACATACTCGCGAAACATATCGCCGATAGGATTGACTTCGCCTAACTGAAGACTTGGTCCCGCCGTATGGCGGTTTCAGACGTTTTCGGCGGGTGAATTGTAGGGATCCGGTGTCGAAGTTATTGGTTTATGAGAATTACGCCTACCTGAACGACGAAGACCGCCGGTGGCACGGAATCGTCAACGGAAAACCGACGGAAACGTTTGAATATAAATTTGCGCCTCCGGCCGAGCTGTGGCGCGTGGAAGGATCCAACGGGTCCATGTTGACGGAGAAATTTCAGGCCGCCCTCGATGCCTTTCAAATGGGCGGCGACCGGATGTTCAAGATCGAGGTCATCTTTTTCGAGGATTAACCCCAAAGACACTGGAGAACATCAATGTCAGAATCCCTTGCAACAACGGAGTCAACCGTGGCGGCAGCCGATTCACAGAACCAGGCCACTCATCAGGGCGAGAATCTTGAGGATTACGTGACCTTCAAGGTCGAAGGTCAGCTTTTCGGCATTCCGGTGCTGAGAGTCCAGGACATCCTTAAGCCCGATCGGATCGCCCCGGTACCGCTGGCGCCGAGGGAGGTCAAGGGGTCGATCAACCTGCGCGGCCGCATCGTCACCGTGATCGACGTCCGCATCCGGTTGGGCCTGGAGCCCCGCGACGACATCGACGAAAGCATGGGCGTCACCGTCGAGCAGGACAATGACCTTTACACCCTACTGGTCGACAAGATCGGCGACGTTATCGGATTGTCCAGGGACTGTTACGAAAAGAACCCGGGAACGCTGGACCCCTTGTGGCGTGAATTTTCGAACGGCGTTTTCCGCCTTGATGAAGAACTGATGGTGGTCCTCGATATCGACCGGCTGCTGGATCTCAATTCAAAGACCTGATTAAGAGCGGACGGGGGCCTGACAATCAGCCCTTGTTGAGCAATCGCGCGGCCTCGACGGCGGCATAGGTCAAAACGCCGTCGGCGCCGGCGCGTTTGAACGCCAACAGGGCTTCCATCATCACCGTATCGTAGTCCAGCCAGCCATTGTCGGCGGCCGCCCGCAGCATGGCGTATTCGCCCGACACGTTGTAGGCGAAGGTCGGCATGGCGAAGGCGTCCTTGACCCGGCGCACCACGTCCAGGTACGCCAAGCCCGGCTTGACCATCACCATGTCGGCGCCTTCGTCGATGTCCAGCGCCACTTCGCGCAGCGCCTCATCGGTGTTGGCGGGGTCCATCTGATAGGTCTTCTTGTCGCCCTTGAGCGCCCCCGAGGACCCCACCGCGTCGCGGAAGGGACCGTAGAACCCGGAGGCGTACTTGGCCGCATAGGCCATGATCAGGACGTTTTCGAAGCCTTCGGCGTCCAAGGCGTCGCGGATGGCGGCGATGCGCCCGTCCATCATGTCCGACGGCGCGATGATGTCGCAACCGGCCCGCGCCTGGACCACGGCCTGGCGGGTCAGCACCTCGACGGATTCGTCGTTGAGGATGCGGCCGTCCCGGACCAGCCCGTCATGGCCGTCGGTATTGTAGGGATCGAGGGCGACGTCGCACATGACGCCGATTTCCGGGTGCTTGTCCTTGAGCGCCTTGACGGCGCGGCAAACCAGGTTGTCCGGGTTATAGGCCTCGGCCGCGTCGGGGGTCTTGAGATCGTCTTCGGTGTGCGGAAACAACGCGATGGCGGGAATGCCCAGATCCTTGGCCTCGGCGGCGGCGGCGACAAGCTCGTCGACGGAAAGCCGGTCGACGCCGGGCATGGACGGGATCGGTTGGCGCTTGCCGGACCCCTCGGTGATGAAAACCGGCCACAGCAGGTCGCTGGCGGCGAGGCGGCTTTCCGACACCATGGCCCGCGTCCACGGATGCTGACGGGTGCGGCGCATGCGGGTGCGGGGATAGGCGCCAAGGGATTTCCTGTTCCCGGCTCGGTTATCGGTGTGTTTCAATGTTTCCGACTTTCATTCCCGGCCCCGAAAGGCGGTTTGGCGACATTAGAGCGAATTCCATTCAAATGGAATCGCTCTAGGTTTTGCCTGTGGCCGCTCAAGCGCCGCGCGGGCTTATCGCATGTTTCCACTGACGTGGAAAATGCTCTAGGTTTCCCAGGGGGTTCCATGGCCGCCAAGAAGAAGCGCACGCCGGGCCGCCTGGCGGCCCAGAACCGCAAGGCGCGCCGCGATTACACCATCGTCGACACCTTCGAGGCGGGGATCGTGCTGTTGGGCTCCGAGGTCAAGTCCCTGAGGGCGGGCCGCGCCTCGATCGGCGAGTCTTACGCCTCGGAAAAGGGCGGCGAGCTTTTCCTCAACAACGCCTATATCCCCGAATACGCGGCCTCGGGCATTTCCTCCCACGAGCCCCGGGCGGCGAGGAAGCTGTTGCTGCACCGGCGCGAGATCAACAAGCTGATGGCCGCCGTCAACCGCAAGGGCATGACGCTTTTGCCCCTCAGCCTCTATTTCAACAAACGCGGCATCGCCAAGGTCGAACTGGCCTTGGCCGAAGGCAAGCGCAAGTACGACAAGCGCCAAACCATAAAACAGCGCGATTGGGACCGCCAGAAGGCCCGGCTGCTGCGCGCCAAGGGGTAGGGGGGTTGGTACTATCCCAACCGCTCCCACTTTTTCGAAACCATGGGCGGCGGCGCTATCCTTGTGTCACGCCTTACGTAACGAGACCTTTGGAAAAATCAACCATGATGTTGAAGCTGACCGAAATCCGTTGTTCCGGGGACATGTTGGGATAGACGGTGTGTATAAGGGACGATGGCCAAATCAGCATTGTTCCCGGTTCGGGCAAAAGCGAGAACTGAGGCCTGGAATAGGGATCGCCCTCGACGGCGATTCGGCTTGCCGCGGGCCTCGGGTCGGAGTAACTGATCGCGCCCGAGGGCGTTGATGACAGGTTATCGCCGGATTCTGCCTTTGGCAGCCGCACGTAGTAGGTACCGCTCAAATAACTCCAGGGGTGGACGTGCGGTGCGTGGTAGTCCCCGATGCGGTTGACGTTCGGCCAACCCAAGAGGCTCCAACGGAGTTCGGGATCGGCGAAGTTTTGGAAATACCCGGCAACGGTTTCCTTGATCCGGTCCCCGAGCCACCCGACGGCCGGTTCGCTGGATTTGAAGAAGTCAGTCTTGCGGTAGTCGGTCGTCAGGTTTTCCCGCGTCGAATCCATACCGGTGATGTGGGCCACCAACTGGTCGTTCCAATCCTCGCATCCATCCAATCGAAACTGCATGATGTGGGTCGACCAAATAT
>JADFNT010000132.1 GCA_022563215.1 Pseudomonadota bacterium | reverse complement strand
ATCCGCCGCGCCTTGGCGGGGAAAGGGGTGAGGAGGAAGGGCTCGGAGCCGGGGGTGAAAAAGGCCCGGGGATGGGGCTCGAACGTCAGCACCGCCCACGGCCGGCCCAAATCGCCGGCGATCAGGCCGGCCTCGTGGATGACCTTCTGATGGCCCGGGTGGACGCCGTCGAAATTGCCGATGGCGACCGCCGCGCCCCTGGCGTCGTCGGGAAGCGCGTCATAATGGCGATAAATCCGCATGGCGGGAAAGTGTCAGCGCCCCCCTTGCGGGTCAAGGGGAAAGGGCGGCGATGAGAGCCGGGGGGGCAACGGGTCCGGGGGGACTAGTTGGCTTTGACTTTCGACGGCACCAGGATCGTCGCCTCTCCGTCCAGCACTACCTCGCCGCCGACGGAGCACACGGTATCCATTTCGATGAGGCATTTTTCGGCAATCAGCCTGGTCACCGTGCACGTCGCCGTCACCGTGTCGCCGACCTTGACCGGGGCCTTGAAGCGCAGGTTCTGGCCGACGTAAATGCAGCCCGGTCCGGGCAGCTTGGTGCCGATGACGGTGGAAATGAAGCTGGCCGTCAGCATGCCGTGGGCGACCCGGCCCTCGAACATGGTTTCGCTGGCGAATTCGTGGTTCAGGTGGATGGGGTTGGTGTCGCCGGAAATGCCGGCGAACGACGTCACGTCGGCGTCGGTGATGGTCTTGGCATAGACGTCCCGCATGCCTTTCCGCAGGTCCTCGAAGTAATATCCGTGCAGCATTTCATGAGTGCTTTTGGCGGCTTCCATCGGCTTTGACTCCGTCCTCGTTGAAACGGCCTTTGTGCATTGCAAAACAATATATTGCGCCGCAATATATGCCTTTCGCCGAGTCGCGGCAAGCAAGCCTTATCACCGGGCCCCCGGCCTGCTATGGGTAAAGGGATGGAATTTACCCGATGCACGCCGAAATCCGCCGTTTTTGCCGCCGCCTGCTTTCTCTGGGCGGGGTTAGGGCCGGTAACCTTTCCGGCCCATGGCGCGGAGGCGAAACCGCCCGCCCTCGGCCTTCCGATTCGCTGCCGGCTGGGGAAGGACTGCTGGCTGGTCAATTTCGTCGATGTCGATCCGGGACCGGGCCGGCGCGATTACGCTTGCCGGAAAAGGACCTACGACGGGCACAAAGGCACCGACATCGCCATCCGCGATCTGGCCGCGATGGCCAAGGGCATCGACGTGGTGGCGTCGGCGCCCGGCATCGTCAAGGCGGTGCGCGACGGCATGAAGGACGTCGACTTCACCATTGCCGGCAGCGGTTCCGTCAAGGGGCGGGAATGCGGCAACGGCCTGGTTCTCGTCCACGGCGGCGGCTGGGAAACCCAGTATTGCCACATGCGCCGGGGCAGCCTCGCGGTCAAAAAGGGCGAAAGGGTCGAACGGGGGCGGAAGCTGGGCCTGGTCGGCCACTCGGGCCGGGCGCAGTTCCCCCACGTCCATCTGGCCGTGCGCAAGGGCAAGCGGGTGATTGATCCGTTCACCGGGGTGGGGAGGCAACGGCAATGCGGCCTAGGCGTTGCCCCCCTTTGGCGCAAGGATGTGCTTAAGGGTCTGACCGGGGAGACGACGGCCCTCTACAACGCCGGTTTCGCCCCCAGCCGGCTGTCCCCCCGGGCCGCCAGGCGGGGCGATTTTTCCGCCTCCCAGATGTCGCGCACGGCGCCGGCCATGGTGCTATGGGTGGATATGTTCTGGCCCCGGGCCGGCGATATCCTGAGCCTGAAAATCACCGCCCCCAACGGCCGGACCATCGTCGAACGCTCGAAAACCGTGGACAAGACCCAGGCCCGGCGTTTCGTCTTTACCGGCAAGAAAAGGAAGTCTCGTTTACTGCCGCCGGGGACCTATCGGGGCGACATCACCCTGGTGCGCGACAAGGGCGGCGCAAAAGAGAAAATCATCTCGATCGTCCGCGAGGTCGAGGTCCGCTGACCGCCCATTAGCCAAGACCGGCCCCGGCCTCAGCTTTTCAACCGCCGCCGGGACACCAGCTTCGGGCTGGCGCTCATTTTTTTGCGGGTTTTTTTCATGGCCGTCTTTTTGCCCTTTCCCTTGGCCTTGATGGCCTTGGCTTTGCCGGTGGATTTTTTGGCTTTCCCTGCCTTGCCCTTTTTGGCGGCTTTCTTCTCCAGGATGTCGTCTTCCGGGAACAGCGCCGCCTGTTTGTCCTTGGCCGATTTCTTCGCCTTGGCGCGGGTTTCGATGAGCCTCATCGTGCTCGTGACCATGGGGTGGCGGTCCAGGCGTTTGCGCGTTTTCGTATGGTGGACCCGGGCGATGGCCTCGATGTTCTTGGCCACGGTCGGATAGGGATGGTGGCGCTCGCTCCACCGGGCATAGGCGGCCAGCGTCCAGGGGTTGGCCGGCACCGCCTTGAGGCCACGTTCTCCGCACCACGAGATGAATTCGTTCCAGGCCTTGTCGTCGCCGCGTTTTGCCGCCACCCTTCAGTCCCCCGCTGCCCCTTGGGCCGGTTTCCGTTTAAGGGAATCAACTAAACTAACAGCCTCGCCGCCGCCGCCAAACCCCTAGTTCGCAAAGGGTTGCCTTGGCCTCCCTGGAACGGCAAGTTAGCCTGCTCCGGATACCGGAAAGCCAAAGGAAGCCAACCATGAACGAGCCCAAGGATTCCTCCGGCGGCTGGGACGGATACCGGACCTTTTGCGTCGAGCGCAAGGAACCGGAAAGCCGGACCGTCACCTCGTTCTACCTAACGGCCAAGGACGGACGCCCGCTGGCGCCCTACAAGCCGGGGCAGTTCCTGGGCTTCAAACTCGACGTGCCGGGCCATGAGAAGCCGGTCCTTCGCACTTATACCATTTCCGACGGCTCGGGCGGCGCCACCCATTACCGCCTGTCGATCAAGCGCGAGCCGCCGCCGCCCGATCAACCAGACGCGCCGCCCGGGGTGTCGTCCAACTATTTCCACGACCACGTCGAGGCCGGTAGCGAATTGCAGGTGCGCGCGCCCTCGGGCGATTTTTTCCTGCTCGAAGACGGTGCCGTGGATGGGGATGGGGGCGATTCGGGGCCGGTGGTGCTGCTGTCGGGCGGCGTCGGCCTGACGCCGATGGTCAGCATGCTCAACCACATCGTTTCCAACGGCGCCAAAAGGCCGGTGTGGTTCGTCCACGGGGTCCGCAACGGCGACGAACACGCCTTCGGCGCGCACGTGCGGGGCCTGGCCGAAACCCACGCCAACGTCCATGCCCACATCGCCTATTTGGAGCCGGGCCCCGGCGACGTCGAAGGCCGGGACTACGACAGCGCCGGGGTGATTACCATGGAACTGCTGCAAAGCCTGGTGCCCGGCAAGGACGGCGATTTCTACCTGTGCGGCCCGCCGCCGTTCATGAAGGCGCTGTTCAACGGGCTTCTCGACTGGGGGGTGGCGGAAGGACGCATTTATTACGAATTCTTCGGCCCGGCAACAGTGCTTAAAGAGAGCGGCGCCGGGGATAAAGCCGATCGGAAAAGCGCCTCGACAGTCCCCGGCCCCGGCGCGGCGGCCGACGGGCCCGTGGTGACGTTCAAGCGTTCCGGCGTCACGGTCAACTGGGACCCGGAAATTGAAACCATCCTCGAGCTGGCCGAAGCCAACGGGGTGACGCCCGATTTCAGTTGCCGGGCCGGGGTTTGCCATACCTGCATGTGCGCGTTGATCGAGGGCGAGATCGAATACGTCAACGACGACGCCTTCCTGCCCGACGAGGAAGGGCAGATCCTGATCTGCTCCTCTAAGCCTAAGACCGACATCACCGTCGACGTTTGAATTTCCTGACGTTTTCGTGAATTGGCGCGCCGCCCCTCAAGACCGGGAATCGTTTAGGCGCCAGTCGTATTCGTAATCGTCGATGGAGGTCCGGCCCTCGAGGGCGCGGGCCAGGGTTGGTTCCGCCAGGTGCCGGAGATGGGCGAGGACGCCTTCCTCCGAACCGCCGAAGTCGTCGACGAACCAGGCATAAATCTTGGACACGATCAGCCGCCCGTCCTCGACGCGGGCGCCGCGGGGGCTGTTGACGTAGTTTTGAGCCGCGTGATCGAGGAGCGCCTCGGTGTTGGCGCCGGTAAAGGCCAGCGGCTGCAGGTTCGGGCAGCCGACGGCGGCGCAATTGACGGCATAATGGATGCGCGGGTCGCGCCAGATGGGCCTGAGGATGCGGTGCTCGATGTCATTGAGGCTCAACGGCTCACCCCCGACATCCAGCAGCTTGCGGTCCCACGGGCCGCTGAAAACGCCGCTCAGCGGATTCGACGAGATGTCGATGTCCTTGATGCTGTTGATGGGATGGAACTCCATCACCAGCCGCACCGTGAGGGCGTTGTAGAGGTTGATCCAATAGGCCCGCTGTTCGGCGCGGTTGAAGCGTTCGATGGAGGTCAGGCGAAGTGTCACCAGGTACTTGTACAGCGCCAGGCGGTCGTCGCCGGTGACGCGGCCGTAGGCGACCCGGTTGACGCCGCCCGGGCCGGGTTTCAGGTATTTTTTCAAAAACCGGTCCCAGGGGCGGTGGTCGATGACCGCCGTCGAAGCCGCATCAAAGGCCTGCCACCGGGGCCACGGGTCGGCCTTCGGCGCCAATGCCGCCTCCAGGAACATGAACCCGCCGAGCGCAACGCCCAGGAAAAGGACCAGGGCGCTTCTTCGGCCCGCCCGGTTAGCCCGGCTGGCCCTCGTTGCTTGGCTTTCCTTGTCCATGGACCGGTTATGGAAGGTCTTTGGGGGGCCTGTAAATAAAAAGCGTTTCACGATTTTGTGGGTTTTTAAGACTTGCCGGGCGGTGAAATGGGCAGCGCCGTCCGGTAGGCGACCTGCTTCAAGGCGAACGACGACCTGATGGAGGCGACGCCGGGGATACGGGTCAGGTGCTCGATCAGGAACCGCTCATAGGCGCCCAGGTCCGCCGTCACCACGCGCAACAGGTAATCGGCGTCGCCGGTCATCAGGTAGCATTCCATGACCTCGGGCCGGGCGCGGATTTCCTTCTCGAATTTGTCCAGCGCCCTTTCGATCTGTTTTTCCAGGGTGACGCTGACGAAGACGCTGACCGGCAGGCCCACGGCCTCGGCGTCGACCAGGGTCGCGTAGCCGCGGATGACGCCCGTTGCCTCCAAGTTGCCGACCCGGCGCAGGCACGGGCTCGGCGACAGGCCGACCTTTTCCGCCAGCTCGACGTTGCGCATTCGGGCGTTGTTCTGGAGATTCTCCAGGATTTTCCGATCTATCGCGTCGAGGGATTTATTTGGCATAATAATCTAAAAAATTAATATATAATGACCAATCATTGCTAATTTATGCCACTTTTCGGCTCATTTCGCAAGGACATGCGCCCCCTTCCGGGGCTAGAATCCCTCCATGCCGCCCTTGGACGAACAGACTCCGATCCGCGAAATCCCGAATACCGTTTCCGCCGCGTTGCCGATCCTCCGCGAACTGGAGAAAAAGGTGCTGTGGCTCAGCACCTGGATGATCCACCACGCCAATTACGTGCGCCAGAACCGGGGCGGGCTCGGCGGGCTTAAGGTCGGCGGC
>JADFNT010000131.1 GCA_022563215.1 Pseudomonadota bacterium | reverse complement strand
TCACCTTGGAAATTTTAGTGACCGACTCGACCGCCGTTCCGGTGGCTGCCTGGCTGGCACCGATCTGGCCGCCGATCTCATCGGTCGCCTTGGCCGTCTGGCTGGCCAGGGACTTGACCTCGTTGGCGACCACGGCGAAGCCCTTGCCGGCTTCGCCGGCGCGAGCCGCCTCGATGGTGGCGTTCAACGCCAACAGATTCGTCTGCTCGGCGCCATCGGTAATCAACGAAACGACCTCGCCGATCTTCTGGGCGGCGGTCACCAGGCCCTGAATCTGCTGGTTGGTCTCATCGGCCTGGTTGACGGCGTCCGTTGCGAATCGGGTCGAGGTGTTAACCTGACTCGAGATCTCTTGGATCGCACTGGTCAACTCCTCGGTCGCCGACGCCACCGTCTGGACATTGGCCGACGCCTGCTCGGAGGCGGTGGCAACGTTGTTCGACTGGTTGCTGGTCTGATCGGCGGTCGCCGACATCGACTCGGCCGTCGCGCGCATTTCCGTCGCCGCGCCGGACACGGTTTCGAGAACGCTGTAGACCCGTTTCTCGAACGCGTCGTTAAGCTCGTCGACGCGCTTGCCCCGCTCGATCTGGGTCTGTTGATGCTTTTTCTCCGCTTCGGCCGCCTGCTCGGCCTCGCCCCGCAACCGTTCGGCCTCGATGGCGTTGTCCCGGAACACCTGCACCGCGTCCGCCATCTCGCCGATCTCGTCCTTCTGGCCGATGGCCGGAATTTCGACCTCCATATTGCCACGGGCAAGCTCGCCCATGGTGGTGGTCATGGCGATGATCGGCTTGGTGATGCTGCGAACGACCACGAAAGCCACCCCCAGTCCGACCACGGAAAAGACGACGCTGACGATGAGCATTATCCTAATACCCTGCTTTTCGTGTTCCTCGGCGGCATTCACCGATTTCTTGGTGAACTCCTCGATTTCCTTCAAGGCGGCCTCGAGCTCCTGGTCGATCTGGTCTTCCTGTTGTTCGATCTTCTTGGCGACCGTGCCCGGGTTCGATAGTTCACCGCGTTCGATCAATTTAAAGGTCTGCTCGGCCAACTGCTCGTATTCCTCGTGCTCGGCATCGATTTTTACCATCAGCGTCAGCAGATGCTCGAACGCCTGGCGGGCCTCGTCCGTTTGTGCCGCCTTGACCGCTTCGCCTAAGATCTTCTCCGCTTCCTTCAACTCTCCGGCGACCTTGTGCCCGAGCTCGATGAACTTTTTCTCGACCTCAATGAAATGCGGAAGCTTGGACGGATCGGTGGCCAGATCCTTGCCGATGGACAGACCGCGTTCCAACATAATCGCCTGTTCTAACTGGTTAACAGTGATCGAGGTGATGCTTTCCATCACCGGGATGTCTTGCTCGGCGATCGCCTCGATCTCGGCGTCGATACTCTGCAACTGCAAGATGCCGTATCCGTTCACCGTCATGGCGGCGGTCAGCATGATGATGACGAGTCCAAGTATTTTCCAAGAAACCTTAACATTACCCAACATGACGTGAACCTTTCGTAATCTGATTGTCTTGAATTTCGATCTTTTTCACTTGCCCGGCCCAACCGCGATTTAGTGTCCGCCGCCAGCCGGGCTGGGGGCCTTTTCCGATGCCAATGCCATGCCCGATACGGCAAGTGTGCTGGCGACAAGGACGGGGAACAGAACCTTTGATCGTGCGGACATAAAATAGCTCCTATGGGGTCTTATCGCGGCGAGAACGTATTGGATCCTTGGATCCTCTGCGGAATCCCGCCTAAGTTGGATCGGTAAAGACGGAGAATTTTAAAACGGTAGCCTTCCCTTGCTGCATCCTATTGTATGCAGATACTGCACCGCTTATGTGTTCCCAATGAAACTGGGGGATTTCGAAATGTTACGGCGTATTTCAGTATAAATCTGCGCCCCAGGGCCGGATAAGGGCCGGATAAGACGGCTTGGGGGGAGAGAAAAGTCAGCGTTCGCCGAAGGAGAACGCCTCCTCGATAAGCATTTCCCAGTTCCGGGGCGTGTCCTGGTATTCGGTCTTCAGGTCCATTTCCAGGAAAAACCGCCCGTCATGCTCGGCCCGGTAGCGGATGACGGCGAGAAGGTCGCCGAAGGAATTGACCTCGGGGTGCTGGATCATGATCTGGCTCAGCGGCAGGGGCGGCGACGGCATGGCGAAAGGGTCCTTTTCATTTTGTTATATGGGGGCCCAGTCTCCTTAGACTAACCCTTCTTTTGTTTTTTGGCCCAACTGTCCCGCAGGCTGACGGTGCGGTTGAAAACCGGCTTTTCGGGCGTCGTCACGGGATCGGGGCAGAAATAACCCTGGCGCTCGAACTGCACCGTCTCGCCCGGGCCTAAGTCCCCGAGCGCCGGCTCAATCAGGCAGCCGTCCAGCACCTCGAGGGAGTCGGGGTTGAGGCGGTCCAGGAAATCGTCCCCGGAGGCGTCCGCCTCGGCGATCAGATGATCGTAGAGCCGGACTTCCGCCGCAATCGCATGTTCGGCCGAAACCCAATGCAGCGTGCCCCTGACCTTGCGGCCGTCGGGCGCGTCGCCGCCCCGGGTCTCGGGGTCATAGGTGCAGCGAAGCTCGGTGAAGGCGCCATCCGCGTCCTTGATTGCGTCCGTGCAGGTGATGAAATAGGCGTAGCGCAACCGCACCTCGCGTCCGGGGCCGAGGCGGAAGAACTTCTTCGGCGGGTCGTCCATGAAGTCTTCGCGTTCGATATAGATTTCGCGGGAAAAAGGCACCTTGCGGGTGCCGGCGGCCTCGTCTTCGGGGTTATTGACGGCATCCAGTTCCTCGGTCTTGCCCTCCGGGTAGTTCTCGATCACCACCTTCAGGGGCCTGAGCACGGCCATGCGCCGGGGCGCCGTTTTGTTCAGGAGCTCCCGCGTGCAATGGTCGAGGGCCGCCATCTCGACCACGGCGTCGTTCTTGGTTACCCCGATGCGGGCGCAGAAATCACGGATCGCGGCGGCCGGGACGCCGCGCCGCCTGAGGCCCGAGATCGTCGGCAGGCGGGGATCGTCCCAGCCGGCGACGTGGCCGCCGGCCACCAGTTCCGTCAGCCGGCGCTTCGACAGCACGGTGTGGGTAAGGTTGAGACGCGCGAATTCGTACTGGCGGGGGCGGGACGGGACGTCCAGATTCTCGATCAGCCAGTCGTAGAGGGGGCGGTGGTCTTCGAACTCCAGCGTGCACAGCGAATGGGTGACGCCTTCGATGGCGTCCGACTGGCCGTGGGCGTAGTCATAGGTGGGATAGATGCACCAGGCGTCAACCGTGCGCGGATGCGACGCGTGGACGATGCGGTACAGCACCGGGTCGCGCATGTTGATGTTGCCCGACGCCATGTCGATTTTGGCGCGCAGCACCTTTTCGCCGTCGGCGAATTCGCCTCCCCGCATGCGGCGGAACAGGTCCAGGTTTTCTTGCCTTTCGCGGTCGCGGTGGGGGCTCGGTGTGCCCGGTTCGGTCAGGGTGCCCCGGTGCTCGCGGATTTCGTCCGCCGTGAGGTCGTCGACGTAGGCGTTGCCGGCCTCGATCAGGTGTTCGGCCCACCCGTAAAGCCGCTCGAAATAATCCGACGCGAAATAAAGGTGCTGGCCCCAATCGAAGCCGAGCCAGCGGACGTCTTCGATGATGGAGTCGATGAATTCCACCTCCTCCTTGAGGGGGTTGGTGTCGTCGAAGCGGAGATGACAGCGCCCGCCAAAGGTCTCGGCGGCGCCGAAATTGAGGCAGATCGACTTGGCGTGGCCGATATGCAGGTAGCCGTTCGGTTCCGGCGGAAAGCGGGTGACGACCTCCTTGGCGCGGCCCGAGGCGACATCCTCGGCGATGATGTCGAGGATGAAGTTGCCCCCGCCTTCCTCGGCTTTTTCTTCCGGTTCGGTGTCGGTCATGGCGTCTGGCGGCCCTACTTGGCCTTCACCTTGCACGCCTTGTTGATGGCCTTGTAGGCGGCGGTGAAACCTTTCAGGGAATAGGTGTCGGTGGTGAGCGTGCCGCGGCTGGACGTTCCCTTGATGATCATCCTGATGCCCCGGATCATGGCCTTGACGATGGTGCCGTCGGTCTTGGAGTCATAGGCGAAGGCATGGCCGGCGTCGGTGAACATCTTGAACGTCGTCTCGCCGATGACCACGTCCACCTCGCTGCCCGACTGGTAGGTATAGCCGGCCTTGATGCTGATTACGTTGAGGCTGTTTTCCGCCGGGCGGTGGGTGACCAGAATATACGTCTCGCCGCGTTTTTTGTATTTGCCCTTGGCCTTCTTGGGCTGCGAGCCCAGGTAGCAGACCGCCTTGCCGCCTTCGGATTCCTTGTACGCCTCCCAGTCCCCGAAATTGCCGATCGGGACGGCGTCCTGGGCGTCGCCTGGGGCCGTGGCGGCGATGAGGATTAGGGAGAAAGCGATAGTTGCCGAGCGTAACATTTTCATGACCCCATTCATAATCCGGGCCGCTCCCCTTGCCAACCACCGAAGCCGGTGGCACAGATAGCCGATGGCCGCCAGAAATCCGTTAACCGTCGAAGTCACCCGGGGGGGCATGGTCGAAAGCCGCCATCGGGGCGCCGCCGTGGTCATCGACGCCAAGGGAAAAGCCGTCCACGCCTGGGGCGAAATCGAGCGCACCGTCTATCCGCGCTCGGCGATCAAGCCATTGCAGGCCCTGGCCCTGGTCGAAACCGGGGCGGCGGAAGCCTTCGCCGTCACCGACGCCGAACTGGCGCTGGCATCCGCTTCCCACGTTGGCCAGCCGCAACACACGGAAGCGATCCTTGCCTGGCTCGAGAGGATCGGCCTCGGCGCCGATGACCTGGAATGCGGTGCCCATGAGCCGCTCGACCCCGAGACCGCCAAGGCAAGAGTGCGGGCCGGCGAAAGCCCGGGCGCGGCCGACAACAACTGTTCGGGCAAGCACGTCGGCATGCTGACCACGGCCATACACCTGGGCGAGGAGACGGCGGGCTACACCCGGCCCGGCCACCCGGTGCAGCAACGCCTGCGGGCGATTTTGACCGACATGGGTGGTGCCGATCTGAGCCAGGCCCCCGAAGGCACCGACGGCTGCGGCATTCCCGTCTTCGGCATGCCCTTGTCGGCGATGGCCCGGGCGATGGCCCGCATGGCCGATACAAGCGGCCTGGAAGCCGGCCGCGCCAACGCCGCCAGGCGGATCGTCGCTGCGATGATGTCCAATCCCTTGCTGGTCGGCGGCCGGGGCCGTTTCGACACCATCGCCATGGAGGCCGCGAACGGCGCCTTCGCCGTAAAGACCGGGGCCGAGGGCATGCACGGGGCAATCCTGCCCGGGCTCGGGCTGGGGGTGGCGGTGAAGATCGACGACGGGGCCAGGCGCGCCGCCCAGGTGGCGATGGCGGCGATCCTCGATCACCTGGGCGTCCTCGATGATGAGGCGAAAGTCGCGCTGGCGGGGTTCCTGGAAACCCCGGTCCTCAATGCCAAGGGCGAACCCGTCGGCGAAATCCGCATGGAAGAAGGCTGGGCGGGTTAGCCGCTTTACCCATCAATCACTTTCACTCAATTAATTGACTGCAATTGATTTATGGGGTATATAATT
>JADFNT010000130.1 GCA_022563215.1 Pseudomonadota bacterium | reverse complement strand
TATAGGCCATGATGGCGATCAGGGGGGCCGACCACTCGAAGTTGGGACCGCCTTCGATGGCGGCCGCGGCGATCACCAAAATCGCCGTTCCCAAAAGCAATTGCCAGGGCATAAACTGGATAATCGGCCCGGTCCAGGCATGACGGCGGATCAGGATGATGGCGACGGCGAAGCTCATCGACGCCAGGAACATGAATCCGTTGCCGGTGAGCGCCGAAGGGTTGGAGAAATCGAAGCTCAGCGGATTGAACAGGACGGCGATCCCCGCCAAGCCCATCGCCAGCCCGACCCCATTCATCCGGGTCAGCCGTTCGCCCAGGGCAAAGAAGGCCATTGGCGCCACCCACAGCGGAATGGTGAAAACCAGGATCGCCGAGCGTCCCGCATCCATGAAAGACAGGCCGGTATGGATCAGGCCCACCGGCAGGCCGATCTGGAACACGGCGACGGAAACCAGGATCGGGATTTCGCTCCGGCCGGGGAGGCGGACGCCACCCTTCAGGGCCAGGAAGGCGAACAGGCACATCGTGCCTAAGAACATCCTTGTGACCGCGAACCACAACGGGGTGACGAACTGCAACCCCATTTTCATGATTGGCCAATTGACGCCCCAAAAAAGGATGACGAAGGCTAAAAGAACGTAGGCGCGGGCATGGGTTTTCGTTGGTGATGAATTATGAATAGCGGGTTATGCCCTTCTGCATACTTGATATCATGTTGTGTTATAGTCGAAAGTTACCAACTAGCAGGGTTGTGAATAACTTGAAAGCGGCATCGAACCGTTCAACCCATTCAAAAGGCGTTGGGAGTTTTCACGATAATCCGAAGTATTTTTAACAATGCGCCGGGTGTAGGTTTTTGCCCACGGACAGGAGGTTGACCGCTGTCGTTGCCAAGGGGGTAGTTCTGAATCGATACGGGAATGTTCGAAAACGGCCTCTTCAAGACAAGTTAATCAAATAGGCATGAGAACGAAATTGATCAGCAAAAACGTCACCATCAACGGCCGCAGAACGAGTCTTCGCCTTGAACAGGCCAGTTGGGAGGCCATGAACGACATTTGCCAATGCGAAGGGCTGACCCTGCATGAGCTTTGTTCGTTGATCGAAACCCGCCGCCAGGGCGCCAGCCGCACATTGGCGGTGCGCGCCTTTATCATTACCTATTTCCGGACCGTTGTCGCTGAACATGGCGCCCTGCAAAAGGGAACCGCGTCGATGCTTCTGCCCGAGCTTGCCGCCCGCCGCTAGGCGGTAAGGCTCAGGTTTCCTTGTAAAAATCAGGCCACAGCCGCTTGACTACGGCGCTGTCCTGGGCATAGGCGTGACACGAGTTCAGTTGCCGCGGCGGGCCACCGTCGGCGCCCGCCGCCTTGCGCTTTTTCCGGGCCGTGGCGATGGTCTGGTGCGCGGTGACCGCCATCGGCCCGACCAGCAGGTCGGTGATGTGCGTGCACCCCTTGACGCCGCCCAGGCGTTTGAACACTTCCTTGCGCCATCCGCGGGCAATGGCCGCCCCTTCCAGGGTTTTCAGGTCGCGCGCAATGTCGCCGCAGATCGCGTAGGGGGCGGCCTCGGTCACGCCTTCGGCCTTGTGGACCACCAGGTCGTCGTCCAGGGAAAGCCTAATCATCATATGATGGACCGCCTCGCCGGCGGCGACCCCGCCACGGTCGACGTTGTCGAAGGAATAGGTCTTGGTGTCGACGATCTCTGCTTCGATATCCCAAAGGCCGTCTTCCCTTTCATAGCCCCGGCATTGGATGTCGCGGGTATGAAGATGCTTGCGGGGTTGCGGTTTGGAGAGCGGCATGGCGGTGGGTCCCTCAAGCAGCGGATCCCCGGCCATCGGCGGGATTCGGGGAACCGGCGGGTGATGGCGGTATTTTTCAGCCGCCGTAGCGGTCGCCGAAAACGAAAGCCTCGGTTTCTCGGATGTTTTCCTCAAGCGATGATTTCACCGCCATATACAAGTCGCGGATCGATACCATGCCGACGCATTTGCCGTCCTCGACCACCGGCAGATGGCGGAAATGGCGGGACTGCATCAATTCCAGGGCATCGCCGGCGGAATCGTCGGGCGCCAGCGTATCGGGATTGGCGGTCATGATGTCGGTGATCGGCGTTTTTTTCGCATCCAGGCCCTTGGCGACGACACGCCGGGTCAGATCGCGTTCGGTGACGATGCCGGTCAAAAGGCCCTTATCGTCCTCGACGACGATGGCGGCGATATTGACCTTGGCCATCATGGTGGCGGCTTCGTAGACGGTGTTATCCGGCTTCAGCGCGCTGATGGTTTGTTTTTTGACAATTTCGGGCATTATTTTCCGTTGCATTGCCCAACTCCTTTTGACATTTCCTACCCTAAGGACCTTTTTTTATTTTAGGGCAAGCGGGGGGGGGCCACGCAAGGGGATTCAATAAACCGGTGGGATTCCAGGGGCTAAGCTGTTTCTCTTTTAACGGCGGATTATTCAGAATCAGCCCCTTTCGAGGGGCGGCGTGACCCGGATGCAGGTGATCTGATGGCGGTGCCGGCGGACGATTTCGAACCGGAACCCGTGGAACATGAACCGTTGGCCGACCTCGGGGATGCGGCGCGATTCATGGAGCACCAATCCGGCCACCGTCGCCGCCTCTTCGTCGGGCAGCTTCCATTCGAATTCGCGGTTGAGGTCGCGGATGGTGACGCCGCCGTCGATCAGATAGCTGCCATCCGCACGGGGCACGACGCCGGAGACGGAAACGTCGTGCTCGTCATCGATCTCGCCGACGATTTCCTCGAGGATATCCTCCAGCGTCACTACCCCCATCAGGCTGCCGTATTCATCGACCACCAGCGAGAAGTGCTCGCGGCGCTGACGAAAAGCGTTCAGCTGATCGTCGAGCAGGGTCTGTTCGGGGATGAACCACGGTTTGGCCGCCAACGCCATCACGTCGAGGCCGTTCAAATCCTCGCCCAGGGTCCGCAACTCGCGCAGCAGCGCCTTGGCGTGAAGCACGCCGACGATGTTGTCCGGATCGTCGCGCCACAAAGGAAACCGGGTGTAGGGGCTTTCCAGAACCTCGTTCACCACCTGGTCGGGCGGCAGATCGGCGTTGATGGCGGTGACGTTCTTGCGGTGGACCATGATTTCGCCGACCTGCACCTCGCCCAGGTCCAGAACGCTGTGGAGCATGGCGCGTTCCTGCTTAACGTCTTCTTCATCGTCCTCGTCCTCGCCGGCGTGAAGTTCGATCGCCCCGCGAAGCTCCTCGGCGGTGAAACCGAAGACGTCCTCGGCATGATATTCGATACGGAACACCTTGAGGATGGCGCCGACGACGAAATTGATGACCACCGTGACCGGTGTCAGCACGGAGACCAGGATGTTAACCGCCGGGGCCACGTCCCGGGCCGCCTGGTTGGCGTTCCTGAAGGCGTAAGTCTTGGGCAGAATTTCGGCGAAGATCAGGACCAGCAGCGTCATGACGATGGTCGCATAGGCTACCCCGGCATCGCCGAACAGCGCGATCAGCATGCTCGTTGCCAGGGCCGATGCCATGATATTGACCAGGTTGTTGCCGAGCAGAATGGCGCTGATCAGCCTTTCCTTGTGTTCGTAAAGACGGTTGACGATTCTGGCGCGGTTGTCGCCGTTTTGCTCCAGTTGATGCATCAACGGCCTGGAGGCGGCCGTCAACGCGGTTTCCGAGCCGGAAAAGAAGGCCGACAGGATGAGCAGGATAGCGATGATGATAACGGTGGTTAACATGGTTTTCTCGAACGGTGTCCAGAGGGTGAAAAAATAATCCTTGTCCTTGCGTCGCTGGGCGTCGCCGGGTTCCCGGCGCCATGCCGCCTGAGGCGTGGGGACGGCGGAAACTCACGCGCCCGTGGGTTCCAGTGCCTGTTCCAGGACTTCCGCCAACAACCCGAGATCGACGTCCTGGGTGATGAAGGCCTGGCCGATGCCGCGCAACAGCACGAACGTCAGGGCGCCGGAGCGGACCTTCTTGTCCTGGCCCATCAGGTCGATCAACCCCGCCGCCGACCAGCCGCCGTCTGTCAGGCCATCTAGTCCGACCGGAAGGCCGACGGCGGCGAGATGGCTTCGAAGCCGGTCCCGGTCTTCGCCGGGGCAAAGTCCCATCCGCACCGACAGGTCGAAGGCGAGGCCGAGGCCGATGGCGACCGCTTCGCCGTGGTGAAGGGCGTCCGAATATCCGGTCTGGGCCTCGAGCGCATGGCCGAAGGTATGGCCCAGGTTAAGGAGCGCCCGGGAGCCTTTCTCCGTTTCATCGGCCTGGACGATCGACGCCTTGGCCCGGCAACTGGTCAACACGGCATGAAGGCAGGCTTCGGGGTCGCCTGCGATGACGGCCGGGCCGTTGGCTTCCAGCCAGGCGAAAAAGTCAGCGTCGGCGATGAGTCCGTATTTAACCACCTCGGCGTATCCGGCCCGCATCTCGCGCGGCGGCAGACTCGCCAAGGCGCCGATGTCGGCCAAAACCAGGCGCGGCTGGTGGAAGGCGCCGATCAGGTTCTTGCCTTGTGGGGTGTTGATCCCGGTCTTGCCGCCGACGGAACTGTCGACCTGGGCCAAAAGCGTCGTCGGAATCTGGATGAAATCCATGCCGCGCAGGGTGATCGCGGCGGCGAAGCCGGTAATGTCGCCGACGACGCCGCCGCCAAGGGCAATCAGCGTTGTCGTGCGCTCGACCCGGTGGTCCAGCAACTGCCCCGTCAGCGCCTCGACGTGGGCGTAATCCTTGGTCTGTTCCCCGGCTTCGAGAACGATTTTTTGGTGGTCGATCCCGGCCTCATCGAGAGACTTCTCCAGGGTTCCCAGGCAGTGCTTTTCGACGTTTTCATCGGTGATGACGACGGCCCGGGGTTCGGCCAGGACCGGGGCGATCAGTTTTCCGGCGCCGGCCAGCAGGCCGTCGCCGACGAGGATGTCGTAGCTGCGTTCGCCTAAGTCCACGGTCAGGGTTGCCGGTCCGTCGCTCATCGGCGGGCTTCCTTGGCGGCGCCTTCGCTCCGCCCGTCGAGGGCGTCGGCGATAAACCGTACCGTGCCGTCGGGGCCCTCATCCTTGGAATCGACGATTATGTCGGCTTCGGCATAGACCGGGTAGCGTTCGTCGATCAGCTTTTTCAGGGCCGCCCTGGGGTCTTTGTTTTTCAACAGCGGCCGGCCGCCGCGGCGGCGGGTTCTGCGCACCAGGACGTCGAGCTCGGCGCGCAACCAAACGGACACGCTGGCCGCCGCGATCAGGGCCCGGGTCTTCGGGTTCATAAAGGCGCCGCCGCCGGTGGCCATGACTTGCGGCCCTTCCTCCAACAGCCTGGAAATCACCTTTTCCTCGACGTCGCGAAAAGCCTTTTCGCCGTAAAGCTCGAAGATGTCATCGATGGAACAACCGGCGGCCTTGACGATCTCTTCGTCGGCATCGACGAAGGCCATGTCCAGTTTTTCCGCCAGTTTCCGCCCGACACTGGTTTTCCCGGCTCCCATGAGACCGACCAGAACGATGGATTTACCGGATGGTGGTGATGGTTCAGCCGTCATGCGAGAAAAGGGGAATGACCGGCCCCAAGTCC